>DATBQJ010000025.1:0-4947 GCA_036560885.1 Methylocella sp. | reverse complement strand
TTGGTCTCGCGCGCTAGTCTCATGAGGCAAGGAAGCGCGCAAAGCGCTTCGGGAGCGACGATCTCAGCCGGATCGAGCCGCGAAATCTCGGCTTCGAGAGCGGCCTCGGAAGTCTCGGCGACGATAAAGGCGCCAGTCGAGATATCGACGCTCGCGAGCCCCAAGGCTAATTCCGGCTCGCTTCCCCGGGCGATGGCGAGCAGACTGTTGGCGCGGACGGGATCGAGCAAAAGCTCTTCGGTAATCGTGCCCGGCGTCACCAGACGCACCACCTCGCGCCGGACGATGCTCTTGTTGCCCCGCCTTCTTGCCTCGGCCGGGTCCTCGACCTGTTCGCAGACGGCGACGCGGTGCCCCTGGCCGATCAGCCGGTTGAGATAATCCTCGGCGCGCTCGACCGGCACGCCGCACATGGGGATATCGCGGCCCTCGTGCTTGCCGCGCTTGGTCAGAACGATGCCGAGCGCCCGGGCGGCGATTCCGGCGTCCTCGAAAAACAATTCGTAGAAATCGCCCATCCGATAGAACAGGAGAGAACCAGGATTTTGCGCCTTGATCGCGCAATATTGCGCCATCACCGGCGAAAATTTTTCCCCGCCGCCGCCTTCAGGACGGAGTTGGCGTCCGCTTCCCTGGGCCGAGGGCTCCGGCGGCGGCACAGGTGCGGGTGCGGGGCTTTTAAGCATGTCCCGAACCTAGCAAGGGCGTTGGCAAGATGCACCGCCTTATCCGCGCAAACCCACAAGCAGGGGCGGGTTTCCGGCGGTTTCGATCGTACATGGGGTCATTGCACGCAGCCAGCCGGGCTTCGTGTGTTCCGTTCGAAGCGCAGGGTGCGCGGCGAAGGTCGACGGTCGCAAGGTCTTGCGTAAGATCTGGTTTCTCAACAACGGAGTAAGGACCAGCGTCTATGCGGCGAAGGAAGGTCACGTTGATATATTTTTTCTTTTGGCCTCACCTGGACTCGCCAGGAACCCGATTTTTGTTTCGTGAAGGTCGCCAAAACGCGTGCGTTCCTTGTATATCGAGCCGTTGAAGTGCGGCGAATAAAGTCGAATGATCGCGTAGAAAAGAGTGCACACGACCCGACCTCGGGGAGCGAGATGAAATAGAAAATGTTGTTAAATGAGGATCTTAGGTTTTGCGTGGCGCCGATGATGGATTGGACGGACCGGCATTGCCGGTATTTCCATCGCATTCTTTCGCGCCGCGCGCGGCTTTACACGGAGATGCTGGCCGTGGGAGCTGTCCTGCATGGTGAACGCGCACGTCTGCTTCGGTTCGATGCGGCCGAGCATCTCGTCGCCCTTCAACTCGGCGGCTCTAAGCCTGTTGAGTTGGCGGCGGCGGCGCGAATTGGCGCCGATTACGGTTTTGACGAAATCAATCTCAATATTGGATGTCCGTCCGGGCGCGTGCAAAGCGGTGCTTTCGGTGCTTGTCTGATGCGCGAGCCGGAGCTAGTCGGCGAGTGTGTCGATGCGATAAAGGCGCGGGTCAAAATTCCGGTGACCGTCAAATGCCGCACGGGCGTCGACGAACAGGATCCGGAAACGGCGCTAGGCCGCTTGGCCGAACAGGTTGTCGCCGCCGGTTGCGACGCGCTCATTGTCCATGCGCGAAAAGCCTGGCTGAAGGGCCTATCTCCGAAGGACAACCGCAACGTTCCGCCGCTCGATTACGGTCTCGTCCGTGCCTTGAAACAGCGTTTTCCCAAGGTACCGGTCGTACTCAACGGCGGGCTCTCGACGCTCGCAGAGATGCGCGCCGAGCTCGATCACGTCGATGCGGTGATGGTGGGGCGCGCCGCTTATCAGAACCCGGCGCTGCTCCTCAATGTCGATGCGGCGCTTTTCGGAGAGGAAGCCCCCGCCGGCCGGGCAGAGGCGGTCGAGGCTTTCATTCCCTATGTCGAGGCGCGGCTTGCCGAAGGCGTTCCGCTTCATGCGATGACGCGACATCTCCTGGGGCTTTTCAATGGCTTCCCCGGTGCTCGCGGGTGGCGGCGGGATCTCGCGGTGGAGGCGGTGAAACCAGGCGCGGGCACGCACGTTGTGCGCGCGGCCTTGCAGCATGTGGACCGGCCGTGCGGCATCGGCGCGGCGGCATGAGCACGGGCTCTTGAAAAACCGGCCGCGTGGGTCAATCTTTGGCAAGCGAAGCTGCCATCTTGCAGTTGATCCCTAGCGCGTGCCGCAAGGATGGTGGCCTAAGGAGCGCGAACGATGAAAACAGTTTCCTTCATCCGGCGCACCGACCAGCGCCATTGGGTCGGCGACGGGTTTCCCGTGCGCAGCATTTTTTCCTACAATGACCTCGGCAAGGAAATCTCGCCGTTTCTGCTGCTGGATTACGCTGGGCCAGAGAATTTTCCTCCCTCGGAACAAAGGCGCGGGGTCGGCGCCCACCCGCATCGCGGGTTCGAGACGGTCACGATTGTCTATAGCGGCGAGGTCGAGCATCGCGATTCCTCGGGCGGGGGCGGCATCGTTCGTCCCGGCGACGTGCAATGGATGACGGCGGCCTCTGGCCTCGTGCATGAGGAGTTTCACGGTTCCGAATTTGCCAAACGCGGCGGACCGTTCGAGATGATCCAATTATGGGTCAATCTGTCCGCGCAGGACAAGAAAGCCCCGCCTGGCTATCAAAACATCACCGGTGCGCAAATACCGCAGGCCGATTTGCCGTCCGGCGCTGGCATAGTGCGCGTGATCGCGGGCAATTACCAAGGAACGCAAGGCCCCGCGCACACATATAGTCCGATGAATGTTTGGGACATGCGCCTGAAAGCCGGCAAGAGCGCGGAATTTCGTGTTCCAGCCGGCTGGACGACCGCGCTCTTTGTGCTCAAGGGCCGGGTCCGGCTTGGGTCAGGCGAAATCGCGGGCGCCGCCGAATTGGTTATCCTCGGCCGCGAGGGTGAAAACTTCGAAATCGCGGCGCTGGAAGACGCAACGCTCCTATTCCTCAACGGGCAGCCGATCGAGGAACCGATCGTTGGGCAAGGGCCTTTTGTGATGAACACGGTAGAAGAAATCCGCCAAGCGATGGACGATTACCGCAACGGGCGCATGGGCCGCCTTGCGGCGCACGCCTAAATACCCTCGGCATCGACCGGAGCACGACCCGGTCCAAATGAACGGACCGGGTCAATCCACCGCCTTGCCCAAGAGTCCGGCCGGAGCGCGAATCCCGCCCGGCAGCCATTTGAGTTCTTCGCCCTCGATTGCGGCTCGACCCGCAAAAATAAAATCCGCATCTCCAAACATAATTGCTGAGCAATCGCCGGGGGCCAGGTTTTTTATCGGCGCGGATCCGAGCAGGCACAGCTATCATCCTTGCGAAATAAATCTGCCACGAAAGCTTCGTGCGTCATTTGTATGGAAAGGGGGTCGAAAGAATGACGCCGGGCGCGAACAGTGGAAGCTGACGGCCGGGCAAACCACACAAATGGGGGAACAGCATGAAAAGGACTGCCTTAGCGCTCGGCCTGACGGTCTCGGCGATGGCGAGCCAGGGATTTGCCGTAGAAGGACCTATATCCACAGGCATCCCGCATTTGGACCATGTGTTCGTGATTATGATGGAAAATCACGGCTACGGCCAAATAATCGGCAATCCGAACGCACCATTCATTAATACGTATGCGCATTCGGCTAATCTGGCGACGGCCTATTTCGCGATTGCGCATCCAAGTCTTACCAACTATCTCGAGGTCACCGGCGGCTCCAATTTCGGCGTGCTTAGCGACAACGATCCGGATTGGCACAACACGGCGTGCATCCCCAATCTCGCCTCGAAAACAACTTCAACCGATAACCCGTCGAGCCCACCAATTTGCCCAATCTCGGGCACTGGCACGGACGCCGCGACGCCTGCCTTCGACTTCACGAATGAAACGCAAGGCCCCCCCGGTGAAATTAACATCGATGGCGTTGCATCGATTCCAGCGGCCAGCAATATATCGGGCAAGACGATCGCCGATCAGCTCGACGAGCGGAAAAGCAGCTGGATGAGCTACCAGGAAAATCTGCCTGTAAGCGGTGCGGATCTCGTCGCTTATAGCGATGGCGTTTTCACCAACAACACGGATTTCAGCACGATCCTGCCCGCTCTCACCCCGCCGCTTTCCCAGAGCGATATCGTCAGCCTTTATGCGTCCAAGCACAACCCCTTCGTGTATTTTAAGAGCGTCCAGGACGGAGGCGAGGAGCACATTGTTGGCTTCGATGGGCCGCGGGGTCTACTTGCCGATCTCGCCTCTGGCACGGTGCCAGCCTTCTCGTTTATTGCGCCAAATCAATGCAACGATCAGCATGGCCGCGGCAACGCCGGCGCTTTTTGCAACTTCGATCCGGGCTCCGATGGCAAGCAGTCCAGTCTGAACCCGGCCCTGATTTATGCTGGCGACGTCACTGTGCTCAAGCTCGTGACCGCGATCCACCAGTCTCCCGTTTGGAAAACGGGCAAGAGCGCCATTGTCGTTCTATGGGACGAAAACGATTATAGCTTGGCGCCCAACAAGAATCAGGTCGTCCTCATCGTCGACACCAACTACGGGGCGCATCATGTGAAAAGCGGCATCCCCTACACCCACTTCTCCTTGCTCAAAACAATCGAGGCAGGGCTGGGGCTGCCATGTCTCAACCATGCTTGCGATTCAACCGTCGCGGTGATGTCCGATCTGTTTCACCCTTAACAATGATCGCTCCTGCTACACGGCCCTGGGGCGCACGATTCTTTCCAGCGCCGCGCTCTGGGCTCTGTGGCTGGCAGCCCCTGAGGTGGCAGGACGAATGGCACGGCGGAAGTGTGTCTTCGCTACTCCACCGCCTTGCCCAGGCGCCCGGCCAGGTCCTGGATATATTGCCAGGCCGTCCGGCCGGAGCGCGAGCCCCTTGTCACCGCCCATTCGAGCGCCTCGTGTTCGATTTTTTCGCGCGCGCG
>DATBQJ010000024.1:0-19714 GCA_036560885.1 Methylocella sp. | reverse complement strand
CGTAATTGAATGAAATACGCTATTTTGATGCCGCACGGCACTGTCTCCTTCTCGTGTCCGAAACCGTCGCCAAACGATTCGAACCAAGAAGAATCAATGCCGTGCAGCTTGTCCAGAAAAACTCAACCGGACAGCCGTGGCTCAAGCCCGGCCATGACGACGAGTATTATGATCAGCCACCGGCGCGTCCTTGAGTTCAAAGTTCAGATGCGGTTTTCGTCCGCTCTATCACGAGAGGGGTTTTCGGGCAGGGCTTGATGGCTACCGTGTGTAATGACACACATTCGAGATGGACAGCCGCACCGTCATAAGCGCTCTTGAAGCGGACGGCTGGGTCAAGGTTGCTCAGAAGGGCAGCCATGTTCAGTTCAAGCATCCTATAAATCCCGGACGTGTGACGGTCCCGCATCCTGCACGCGAAATTGCGATAGGCACTTTGTGAAGCATCGAAAAACAATCCGGATTATCGCTTCGCTGGAAAGATCAAAGGTAACTGCAATGCGCCAGTATGTCGGCCTTATTCACAAGGAAGAGAAGAGCGACTATAGCGTTTCCTTCCCCGATTTTCCGGGTTGCGTCACCGCTGGTGCCACTTTGGATGAAGCCCGGGCGCTGGCCGAGGAGGCGTTGGCCTTCCATGTGGAAGGGATGGTGCAAGACGGCGAAGCGATCCCCGAGCCGTCCTCCCTCGAATCAATTATGGCCGATGAAGGGAGCCGCTCCGGCGTCGCGATCCTTGTGCCTTCGCGCTCTCCCGCTCCGAAAACCGTCCGAGTCAATATCACTCTGCCGGACGATGTTTTGAGCGCGATCGACCGCTATGCGGAATCGCACGGCTACTCGCGTTCCGGCTTCATCGCCAAAGCCGCGCGGGACGCGTTGAAGCTTGAGGACGCCTGAACAGGGAAGCGGCGGACTTCTCACATTTCGCAAAGCATTCGAGAAAGTCGAAAGTGGTCAAATCCGCTCCCGCTGGCGCCGCCGCCTACGGAGGTCAGCGATCCTTGAGTTCTAAGTTCAGATGCGCTCTTCGGCCGCCGTGCTATGAATGGATTTTTCCTCGCCGCGCGCGTCGTCTAGACGACTCACATAAATTCACGCGCCTCAGCGGAGTGCTTAATGGGCTCAAATCATTGCGCGCCACTGGGCGTCGCGTCAAAAGCGCCGCCGAACAGTTCAGAGCCATTTTGGATTTCGTAGGCGTATCTGCCTTCCTTATAGAAAAGATTTATTTTTAAGCCTCCACTGACGCTAAACGCGAGGCCCCCTTTATCAAGCTTGGGACTGCCATCAAGCAGCAGGTTGTTGTTCCACCCCGGAGGCGAGCAGCAGGAATGGGGAACCTCGAGACCCGTAATCGCCGCGCCGTTCCAAAAACCGGTGATGACGGTGATCAAATAGGAATCCGCCGCTCGATCCTTTGTGGTCAGTGTGCCCGCCGCGGTGACTTTGGTATCGGGGTTGCGGTAAGACCAATTCCACACCATGTCCGCTCTCGCGTTAGCCGGCCAGGCGAAAGCGAGGATTGCCAACAAAGCCAGAGCTTTCAAACCGCCGCTTGGTTTGGCTTTCATGGGCGCGTCTTTCTCATTGGTTTATAAGGCGCGAGCGCGGCCACCCCGGCCACACCAACCCATTCATCGCGCGGCTGACCCCGAGCGCATTTGAACTTTGAAGTCAAGGACGGCGCGAAGCGCCGCCGCCTCTGGCGGTCTACGATCCTTGAGTTCAAAGTTCAGTTGCGCTTTTCTGCCGCCATGCGATGAATGGATTTTCCCGCACAAGCCGCGCCGGAAATAAGCGCCCTCCCAATAGCTGAAAGCAGTGCTTTTCGAGGGCGGATCTTTTGCTAGGTAGCGTCACAGTGCTTTTCGGTTCCGCTATTGGTAAAGCCCTGTGCCGTCAGCAGGCGGAAAAATCATTGGACCAAGTGAAGACTCTCATACCAGACTCAGAGATTCCAACGAGCCGATCGTGTTTTCGACGGACTGCTCGATCAAGCGCTCTTGCAGGCTAACGATATCAACAGCTCGCCGTGACGAGTGTACCAACGGAACGAGATACCATTCAGCGGCGTTGTAAAACTCGTTCACGAGGGCCTCAAGTGTCGCCGCTTGTGTTTCTTTTGCTCCTTGCAACACTTTCCTGATACCTTCTTCAATGTCCTGCAGCTTGTTGTGAATTTCTTTTTGCTTGCGCTCCTCTGGGTTGGTAAACGCCTTATAAAGATAGGCGATGGCCATCGGTCCGATAATCGCAGCCGACAAAGGGACGGCCAGGGGCGCCGTCAGGGTTGCAAACCCTGTGGCGACCATCGCGAGCGATCCCGCACCAGCCACGCCGGTTGCCAAGATCGTAAAGCTTGCCGCTTGATCAATCGAGGTCATGAACCGCGCACTAGATGGCTGAAACCGCGCACTAGATGGCTGAGGCAGCAGGAGCTCTACAAACTCTTTTTGATCGATATTTCGAAGCAGACGAGGACGCGACGCCGATAACTCATTTTGAAAAAGCATCAACTCTTTCTCGAGTAATTCGACCCGCCGTTCATGCCGCCATTTCAATTTCTCATAGCGGGCTTGGAGCGCTCTTCCGTGTTGATTCTTGGCGAAAGTTTTCCAGACGCTCTCCTTCAACCAGTCGCCGCCTCGCGCTCGATCTTGCAGTCCCAATGCGATTTCGTTACCCGCGTTCGAAATGAAATCCTCAACATCTTCCGCGAACTCTCGCTTTTGAAGTTCAACCTCCCGCTCCAAAGCGTGAAGACGTTGCTTTACTTGTTGCACGTTAGACGAGATTGCATCAACCACCTTTGTAGCAAGTTCTCGTCGTAAAGCTAAAGATTCACGCTGTTTGAATAGTTCATCAGCGTCGGCTCTGATCTGTTGTACCAGACAATGACACAGCTTGCGTGCGTCTTCCAAATCTTGCGGACTTCCCTCGGCTAACCTGTTTGAGATCTCTTCCACCAGTTGGGCGTGGCCGTAGGCATAGGCTACACCGAGAATGCTATCCAGTCTTTGGTCCCGCTGCTTGACGAATCCTTTGATAATATTGAAGAAGCTGCGATCCCTCGGGGGCACGAAATTGGACAAGACACGCGGATCAACTCGAGTGTTCAGTGCCTTTGCTACTCGTGCATAAAGATCGTAAGCCTGATCCCCTTGGAGCGCTACAATTGGTGCAGTTGTCTCCAGCGCCGCCTTTCGAACATCATCGGGCAGTGATTTAAAGGCAGCCTTGAGTTCCTTTAGTGCCCCATCGAGATCGCTCTTGCCGGACGCCAAGGCACGCATGACGATCGCGGCAAGCAGGGCGGGGCCGTCCGACGCAGACAACCCAGGGTCCGTTATGCTTTCCGCGATTTTGCTAACAGTTTTAACGCAACAAGTGTATTCAAGGATGGTGATAGGACCGTTGGCCATCGCCAATGCGGCTAAAGCGCGAGCAAGCACGGCTATATGGTCGGAAACGTTCTCTTCGGCGTCTTCGACGTCCGGGATAATTAGCTGCTTCATCACAACCTCTCATAACAATTGAGGAGGAACATTTCGTTACAGCTGTTAATTACCAAGAGTTCGAAACCACACCTTTGCGTTAGTTTCGTTTCATTACTTGACAGATAGCAGAGACCTTAAATATGGCGAAATTCAGTGAACCACACTTAAGCTTTGCTAAACTCGGATCTCTTGCATTCCTGCCTGACCTGAGCTTGGCGCTGACCACAATCACCTTCTATGTAGTGCCCATCATCTAAGCAATGCCCTCGCCGAAAGCCGTGATGAAGAAGCCACGCTCCCCTGGCTGGACGCGCCTGTTTTGCCGTGAACGCTGACCCGAACTTCGGCCTGGACGTCGACGCGTCGAAACGTCGCGCACACAGCGATGTGATGCCGGCTGAACTTGCGTGGGGGCGGTCGCCCGGCCGAATCCACACGTAACGGGGAAAAGCCGAGGCGGTTTTCGCAAAGTGATCTGTTACTATCACCGGCCACATCGTCTCAATCGCGCACGGCAGATCCGAGCGTATCTTGGATTTGAAGTCAAGGATCTGCGACGGCCGGAGCCCGCGCGCCAATCGAAATGGACCTATCCGTTTTCGACATCATAAATGCCGATCCCGGCAACAGCCGAGATCGATGCGCGTCCTTGACTTCAAAATTCAGCTGCGCTTTTCTGCAGCCATGCGATGAATGCGTTTTTCCGACCTACGCGCTGGGAAGGAATTGCCTCGCGAAATCAGCCCTCGTGCTTCGAGACGATCGCTTCGCGACTTTCACCGTGTCTGGATGCTCACAAATCTATTGACGAGCTTTTGCAAAATGTAGGGCGTCATGAGCATTTTGTTGCTCACGGATGTGACGCAAATTGGCGATGCCATCACGCGGGCTTACAAGTGAGCCTGGTGAGGCGCCCGTCCGTATGGATCAGGAACAAGTCACCGGTGAATTTGAAATACTCCCCGGTGAATTTACCGGCCACGAATCTCAATTGGATCGCGTTGTTTGCGCTGATACGCGCCTTAACGGGCTTTTCCAAACCAGGCCCTCCAAGCATAACCGGCTTCTTTCCCTCGGTCTTGAAGGAGAATGTCTCGACTGTGGGAAATGGTCCGTCCTGTTTGTAGCTGTTCCCGGTGCAAACAAGGTTGAGATCGGCCTCTCCGGCCAATGCATAAGTTGCGAAGCTTTGCGGGGCATATGCCAGCAAGAGTCCCGTCAGAACCCAACTTTCAAGATTAGCAATCTGAAGTTTCATATTGACCACCTAAGCAAGAGTTATGGTAATCGCACGGGTGCACCGTGCGCACTGGTACCCGCGACATTGCCGCAAGAGATTTTGCAGTCTCCTTGAAGCGTGCGAATTTGCCTATACTAAAGGCTAGCCCCGGCCACACCTTCTCATTCATCGCGCGGCTGACCGGAGCGTATCTGAACTTTGAAGTCAAGGACGGCGCACCCATCTCGGCTGTTGCCGAGATGGGCATTAATGATCGAAATCGGGCAGGCCCGATTTCGAAGCGCCGCCGCCTCCGGCGGGCACGCTCCTTGACTTCAAAGTTCAGATGCGCTTTTCGGCCGCCGAGCGATGAATTGGTTTTTCCGCGCCACGCGCGCCGGGAAAAGCGTCCGGCCCTGCGGCACCCGCGCGCTAATTGAGTGTTGATGCAGAGGCAGAAGAGCCGGAAACAGGGAGCCGCGGATGAGCGAATCGCTTGCACGTTTGTTTAAGAGCTTGACGACGGGCGTTTATGTGGTGGGCGTCGCTCATGGGGAAGTACGCAATGCTTTTACCGCCGCCTTCGTGATGCAGGTCTCTTACGATCCGTTGCTGCTAGCCTTGAGCATCAATCCGCGCCATTCTTCCTACGGGCTTTTGAAGCAGGGCGGAGCGTTCAGCGTTAACGTGCTGAAGAAGGGCCAGTTGGAGCTTGCCGCCCATTTTGGCGGGCGAGCGAGCGAAGGCAAATTGGCCTCGGCGGAATGGACGCCGGGCCGCACTGGGGTCCCCTTGTTGCACAAGTCCTTGGCCTGGTTCGAATGTCGTGTGATAGGCGAACATCGAGCAGGCGATCATGTGGTGGTGCTGGGAAAGGTGATCGATGGCAGGCTCATCGATTCCGAAACCGAGCCCATGATCTATAGCGATACTGGTACCATGGACGGTGCCGCTGGCCTCTTTCCTACCGGTTTCGGCAATTGAGCCAGCCGCGATCGCGGCAAGAGCGGCTCCTGATTGAGAAAAGCCGCGGCGTCACATGATATCAAGAGTTCAAAGTTCAGATGCGCTTTTCTGCCGCCAAGCGATGAATGAGTTTTTGTGTGCAAGCTCGCGCGGAAAACTTCGCCCTCTCGTCAAACCCCCGAAGCTTCGAGACGCCTACTTCGCGGGCTCCCGCACACTATCTGAGGCGGCTTCACAATCAAGGTCCAGACGGGCTATCCAGCCTATATGTCCGGTGCAAAGCATCCCGATACGTGCCCTTCGCCCATCCTTAGATTGCCCGGCGACCAGGACCTTTCCGGTTACCGTATATTCAACGCGGCCGTTACGATCGCCGACGACATCCGCTGAGGCCGGTACGACGGCGCATAGGGTCGCTGGATGCGGCAGTGATTTGCACGCCCGAGCGGGCGCAGTTGACTGGAATGCAGCCGGAACGACCAGTGCGGCCGCAAGACACACTTTACCCTTGGTCATGCGTTCTCTCCTGCGCCGGGCCGCGGGAGAATAACATGGCCGCCCCCGGCCGAAACACCCCATTCGTCGTACGGCTGACCCCGAGCGCATCGGAACTTTGAAGTCAAGGATGTGGATTTGGCGCTCTCGAACCGGCGGCGCCGGGCTTATCCTCGGCACGGTTTGCCGGGAGGGGGGCTTTGCCGCATAATAGGCAACGCCATGGCGGAGCTGCGGGATCCGGCAGAACCCAGGCACAGGCGAAGCTCGCTTTGATAGTCTGCTCCGGGCAAGCCAACGGCGCGAAATTGCGAATCATACTTGGTTTTTTGAAGGTGAAAGGCAGCCTGTGTCCGCAATTTCCTCTAATGGTGATCACGGTTCTCAAAATCCGGGCGACCCGCAAGCGCTCCTCCCTGCCGCGCATGGAGGCCTGGAAGGGCATCCGGCCGAGAGCACGGAACAAGCCGCGGGGCTTGTCGCGGGGATCGCGAAACTACTCTCACAGGGTTTGACCACGTTCCAGACGGACCGGGAAAGCGGCGTAAAGCTCTTCCAACAATTGAATGAGTTGGAGGCGCGGCTACGTAATCGCGGTCTCGGCGACAACGATTCGCTAAGGGCCGCGCTGGCCGGGCTTGAAACCGAGCTACGTGCGTCTCGCCACATGCCCGCCACGGTGGAAACACGGGAGCTGAAGACCGCCTTGCAAACTGTCGGCGGCGGTGCTGCCACGCGGACCTCGCCGGTGTCGGATGCAATGGCTTCGAATCACGCTAGCTCGCCGGCGCCCGGGCCGATTTTAGGCACCTCGGAAAAGGACGTTGCGGCGGTCGCCGGAAAGCTTGAGAATGCCGGCGATGACGGTGACCGGAATTTTTGCGACGAAGGCTCCTCCGATTGCGGTGACAAAGCTGGCGTGCCCGGCGCAGAAGCGAGGCCGGGAGTTGCACTTGAAACCCCGGTTCGCGATTTGGCGGGGGGCGCCCAAACCATGCGGGTACTTGGCGAATGCGCGGGTTCGTTGGAACAATTCGACCGTCTCGCGCGGGAATTTCAGCGGCCAATTACGCAACCCGAGGCGACAAAATCTTACAGGGCCGCGTTCGAGGGTCATGGGACGGAAACTCCCATTCTTGAAAAATTATCGGCGGTAGGCACGGTGCTGGATTGCTCCGATGCGCTTACGCGACAGATCGAGACCTCGCGCCGGCACCTCGCCGCGCGGCTCGAAGCAGGACTGGCCGCGGACGCCGTCGAAATAAACGCGCGCGGGAATCTGGCCGGCAGCGCCGGCAAACGGAAGGAACTCGCCCGGGATCGTGGTGAAGGCCAGCACGCAAGCGCGGCTTTGGAACGAGAGATCGCCAAGCTCGCCCTGCGTTTCGACCGTGTCGGCGAAGGCCTTGCTTCGCTGACTTCGCTCGAAGGTTCCATCGGCGGCCTATCCAACCAGCTCGACGAGATGCGCCGGATTGTGGACGGCCTGTCTAATGCGGTCGAGCCGAAACCGTCGAATGGACCTGATTCTTTCGAAGATGCGCAAAGCATCATGCGCGGAATCGCCGGCCTGCACGCGCTTCACGAGGAAACCGCCCAGCGCACGCAGCTCGCCTTGACCGCAATCCAGGAATCCTTGCAACAAGTCGCCGGCTACTGCGCTCGCCTGGAGGCCGCCGCAAGCGGGATGCGGCCAGACCGCCGCGGCGGCGGGGTTGCCCCTGAAGACCCGTTCGCGCCGATCTTATCGTACATCGCGCAATACGAGAATCCGCTCGCCAGGGAGGTTCCTGTCGGCGATGGCGTGCGAGGCGCCGCGAAGCGCCAACCTGCCGTGCAAGACGACACAGCTACTGAGGCTGGATTTCTGATTGAACCCGGCCTTGGCTTTCCTGGCCGGGGCGAAACCAGCGAGCCCAGCGGTGCGCCGCCCAAGGCTCCTCCGATTCGCGAGGAGGCGGAGAGCCGCACCGATTTCATCGCCGCCGCCCGCCGCGCGGCACGGACCGCGCAAATCGAGCTGGATGGCGCGGCGCCTAAATCTTCGGCTAAAGACGGCGGCAGGGCAAAGCTGGGCGCCTTTCTAGTGGGCCGGAGCAGAGGCCTTTTCATCGCATATAAGCGTAAGCTTGTTTTGGGCGCCGTCCTCATGGTCGCCGCGATTGGCGCCTATGCCCTGGCCAAAACGCTCGCTCATAACAATTTGCACGATTTCGTGCCTGCTTTTTTGAAGCACTCTGAAAATTCCGCCGAGCATGGAAATCCGGCGGCCGTCGTAAGCCAGACCTTGGTAAACATGACGCCCAAGGGGCGGCTACCAGCAATCCAGGCGCGACTGAACGAATCGCCAGCAGACCGACTTCCGGCGGCGGGCGTGGCGAGCACAATGACCGCCCTGC
Organism: Methylocella sp.; assembly: GCA_036560885.1. Taxonomy (GTDB): domain Bacteria; phylum Pseudomonadota; class Alphaproteobacteria; order Rhizobiales; family Beijerinckiaceae; genus Methylocapsa. The sequence continues at coordinate 11,135 of DATBQJ010000024.1, read as the reverse complement.
TCAATCCATCGCGGCTGGCCGCGCCGGCGGAACCCGGGTTTGCTTCGGACAGCGCCGCCGCTTTCGGAAAAGCCTCGGCGGCCACGCGAGCCATAGCGGGCAGTGACGCCATCGTGGCCGGTCCGATTCGCCCGAGCAACATAACGAGCTTATCCGCGCCGCCCGCGCCTCCTGCAGCCACGGTCCCCGTGCAAGCTGTTCCATCAGAGGCCTTGGCCGCACCGCCGCCAGTGCCTGCCTCCGGCCAGCTAACTGCGCGGGCAATTTCGCCGGCCGTTAGGCCAAATGAAAAACTTGCTGGCCAAACCGAAACCGGCAGCGCGGCGGCACAGTTCGATCTGGCGGTTCGTTACGCCGAAGGCGGCGCCGGTCCGCGGAATTATGAATTGGCTGCGCAATGGTACGAGAAGGCGGCGCAGCAAGGTCTCGCGGTAGCGGAATACCGGCTCGCGTCGCTTTACGAAAAAGGCCTCGGGGTCGGCAAGGACGTGCAGCGCGCCAAGGATTTATATCAGCGGGCGGCTGAGAAAGGCAACACGCGCGCCATGCATAATCTCGGCGTGCTCGCTGCCGAGGGGGGCAAGCCCAATTATACGAGCGCGGCATTGTGGTTTGGCAAAGCGGCAGAATATGGGATTGGTGACAGCCAATATAATTTGGCGGTTCTGCTCGCGCGGGGCCTTGGGCTGCCGAAAGACCTTGTCAAATCCTACACCTGGTTTGCGATCGTAGCGGCGGCGGGCGACGCCGAAGCTGCCCGGAAACGCGACGAGGTTGCCGCGCGGCTCACGAGTTCGGAATTGGCCGCCGCTAATGCGGCTGCCGCGGGCTTTGCGCCTCGCCAGGCCGATCGCGCGGCGAATGAAATCACGCCGCCGCTCGCCCAAAGGGAGGCCGCTCCTGCGCAAGGCCAATCGGTCAAGCCGAAAGTTTCAGGACTCTGACATTGTGGAAGCGAGCGGAGATTTTTCCGATAATGCACATAAATGAGACCACGATTTTGCGCCAATTGAACGGATACTCGTCAGGACCAATCGCGCCAAAAAATGTTTCGCATGAAATTATTTGGCACGACTGGCTAGCCTCTCGACGCATCGGCGTAGCAACATCTCAATCTGGTAGGCACCGCTCGTTTAGCACAGCGAAGATTCCGGTTTGATTCGGTACATAGTTGCCACGGTCCGCGCTGCTTGACTGAAATTTAAACGCTGCGCCGTGTCGATTGAGTCCGCTCCCGAAGTGGGGCCGGACGCAAGCGATAGGGGCGCCTTCCCTTGGGCGTGCAACGGCGGAACGGGATCGCGCGACCCCACAGGCGTTGCGACAGCGGGCCGCTAAAATCATAACGGTGTCGTAACACGGGAAAATTTCCGCGCGACAATACGCCTGCAGGACGGGGCCGCCGGCGAAATACGTCTGCGAACCTCCGAAAGCCGCCGGAGTGGCATCCTGCGATTTTGTGGGCCCCCGATTGAGCGGCTTGGCGCTCTCCCTATCATAAGAGTTATATGCGCGCGCTATTATTAGAGTTATATGCGCGCGACCGGAATTGAGCCACATACGACTGTCATATCATTCCTCGCCGTTCAGTTGGTCAACTTCGGACAGGAATTCCTCGCTTAGCTTTTTTGCTCGCGCATCAAATTGCCGTTCGAGCTTGCGAATCTGCGCTTCGAACCTGTGGCCCGCCTCGCGAAGCCGAACGACTTTGGAGCTGGCGTCATTTCGTTCTGTCGCCTCTTGCGAGGGCAAGCCAGGTCCTGTCTTTGCTCCTAATTGGCCAGCGTTGCTACCGCGTTTCATCATTGCTGCCATTTGCGCGCGCAAGAACGGAGGCCGCCATCACCCCTATTCGATCGGCCTGTTTCTCGCGTTGAACTACAATATTCGTGTGCCGCCGTGCCGCTTCGAGGTGGCGCAGCCCATTGCGCAAGATTACGCCTTGCAGACTTTCGAGAAAACGCAGCTTGCAGGCGCCCGTTAATCTTCTTAAGGTCTGCAACGGCAGAACCGTCCTTTGGCCATCCCTGTTTATATCTGCAAGTTTGTCGGTGCCAATTCGATCTGCGTAGCGCCCAGGCAAAACCATGTGGTCGAGACGGTGCGGTTTGCGCCCCGGAACCGCGTGGAGGCGATCAAAAGCCATTTTCCACCCCTAAGATTTGATGCCATAAGTCTTTGACGGATATTAATATTGTTTGGGGGACTGGTATGCCGGAAAATCCGCAACGGGGCGTTGCAGCCATGCAACGGCATAGTGTGGACGCATTCCGTTCAATGTCGCGGGAGTAGGCATCCCGCCGGTGAGCACATTTCGAGGCAGAAAATGCCGCTTTGGACGGGCATTGGAAGCGTTGCTCCGCGCACCAAAGCCTGTGCCATGGCCGCTACGTGCTGGACGTGCGGTTGTCCAAATTACCCGGAAGGAAAGAGCGCAGCGGATGCCGCGCTCGCGGGTCCCTCTGCTAGAGAATTGAAGGTCTATGGTATCAGACTATATTCGTCCTAATAGCGCAAGAATCAGACCAACCACTAGGATCGTGCCAAGCGCCCCGCCAGGCGCGTAACCCCAACTCGCACTGTACGGCCAAGTCGGCAATGCACCAATGATCAGCAGAATGAGGACGACAATCACTATCGTTGAAAGCATTTCCCGTCTCCTTCAATGTTTGCCAGCGCTTAATCACGATGCGAAACCAACGTCCTGTGCCCGTCCAAGCGGTATTGTAACAAACCGATCGTGATGTCGCCTCTCACGAAGGAACACGAGGTTTGCGCGTCACCGTAGACTTTGCGACAACTGAACGCTCCACCGCTGGCCGTCTGGCCGACGTTTTGCCAATGAGCAGCAAAATGCGGGGATCAATTGGAATGGTGGCGCGCACTTCGTAGTCTCCTTCATCGTTACCTGTCGCAAAGTTACCTGTCGCAAAATCGCGAATCGATATTAAAGTTCCAAGCGCGCGCAACGGTTCGGTATTCGGTATATGAACGCAATCGTGTGTTCACGCCGAAGCACGGCGCTCATGCGTCGCAGCTGCCCTCTTGGCCGCGGCTGAACGCTCGGCCGCTGGCCGGCTGGCCGATGCTTGGCCTCCAAGCCGGCCGCCCTTTTTTGATGACGCGTGGGATTCAGGTTGACCGCGGCCAGATCCGCTTTTCTTTCCGCCGCCGCTTTCTTTATTCACGGTTGCCCAAGCTCTGCGCTCAGCTTCTTTCTCCGATACGCCCCGCGATTCATAACTTTCGGCAATGTGATCCGCTTTGCGTTCCTGTTTTCCGGTGTATTTCGATTTGTCGCCACGAGGCATCGCCACTCTCCTGTTGCTCGTCGAAGGCCGCATCGGCGGGCAGGCTAGCCGGATGCGGCCTTCGAAGCCGTGCGCTCAAAGCATAGATTCACTCGGGCGCGAAGACTCGATTATTGCAGCCTGTTCAGCCAGGCGTCGACATCCTTGCGTGCTGCATCCTTGGTGATGCCGGCACGCTCCTGAATCTTGCCCTCAAGCTGCTCGCGCTTGCCGGCAATTTTATCGAGATCATCATCCGTGAGATGACCCCATTGCTCCTTGACCTTCCCTTTGAACTGTTTCCAGTTTCCTTCGATGCGATTCCAATCCATTGCAGATTCCTTGTGTGTCAGCGGTACGGCAACATTGGGCCGCCGTACCTTGCGGCCCAACTGTCGTTGCGTGGAGTTGGTTCCAATGTCCTCTTGGCGTAAACAGCCGAACTCCGGGCTTTACCCTCACATTTGGCTATTGGTTTTCTTATCAAAAGCCGGCGCCGCCTTGAGCTGATCTTTGGTTTCATGGAGAACCAGCCAATCCTTGCCGTCGCGCGATGTGACCTTAAGGTCCTTGAAAGGAACCGCCACGTCCTTCGCGCCTACGCCGAGTAAACCGCCGACGCTAACGACCGCCGTCGTGACGTTGCCGTTATTATCCACGATGAGGTCGGTGACTGTGCCAATTTTATCCTCGGCATTGTCATAGACATCCGCCTTATAAATATCAGATGCCAGCCAGTGCATCGTCGAAAGCGACGATGGCACGGCGACCGAGCGGCCACTCGATGAATTCCCCATTGTTTCCGCCTGAGCGACTGCTAGGCTGCCGACGAGTGCAAAGACCGAGGCAGACAGAGCGAGCGTACGCAACATGGTGTTCTCCTTCTGTTTGAGCGCAACGATTTGCGCCGCTCTCAAACATATGCAGCGGACTTTGGTTCCTCGCGCGAAGCCGTAGGCGAACGCGACAATCCTGGTCACCATATCGTGAGCACGGATCGAATACCGTTCAACTCTAGGCGATTCCGATCGAGGGTGCCTTGCCGCCCCGATCAAACTGTAGGTCTCGTCGAGCCATTGCTTGGCGGCCTCTCGTTCAAGCCCAATTTTCTGATCGACGGCCAGGAAGCATCGAGTTTCGAGAAGGCAGATGGGGACTCGAGAGGACGTCCGCCGTCGATCCCACGCACAAATGGCCGCATGTAATCGTCGCGGTGATGGCCTCGATGTCGAGCCTACCGTCCTCGAGCAAATGGTCGCGGACGCCCCAAGTGAAGGCGCCATGCGAGCCGCCCTGGAGAGCCAGGCTCACTTTTTATGCCCGCTCCAGTCGACCGGATCGTTCGCCTTCGCCGCCGGCCGCGCAACAAACTCAGGCGGTCCAGCCGCCATCGATCGAATAATTCGCGCCGGTGATCTGGGCCGCCGCATCTGAACAGAGAAACACGAAGAGCGCTGCGACTTGATCCGGTGTCACGAATTGCTTGGTCGGCTGCGCCGTCAAGAGCACGTCGTTTATTACCTGTTCGCGGGTCAAATTGCGCGCCGCCATCGTCTCAGGGATTTGCTTTTCGACAAGCGGAGTCCAGACGTAGCCCGGCGAGACGCAATTGACCGTGATGCCGAAAGTGGCGAGTTCAAGCGCCGCCGTCTTGGTCAGTCCGGCAAGGCCATGCTTGGCCGTCACATAGCCGGATTTAAATGGCGAGGCGACGAGCGAATGGGCCGAGGCGGTGCTGAGGATGCGGCCCCATTTGCGCGCCTTCATGCCGGGGATCGCGGCGGCCATCGCATGGAACGCGGCGGAGAGATTGATGGCGATGATCATGTCCCAATTTTCGCGCGGAAAATCTTCGATCGGCGCGACATGCTGAACCCCTGCGTTGTTGACGAGAATGTCGACCGAGCCGAGCTTTGCTTCAGCTTCCTTCACCATGGCGCGGATTTCATCCGGCTTGGTCATGTCGGCGCCCGAATAAACTGCCGTAACGCCGAACTCCTTTGCGATGCCCACGCGTTCGGCTTCAATCTGTGCGGCATCGCCCATGCCATTGATCATTACGTTGGCGCCTTCCTTGGCGAGCGCGCGGGCGATGGCAAGACCAATGCCGCTGGTCGAGCCGGTCACGATGGAATTGCGCGTTTTAAGGGTCATGGGTCCTCCAGATGGTCCAGAAAGAGGCAAGGCGGCGAATTGCTGCGCTGCCATGCTACAACGGCGCCGCGGAAAGTTGAAACCAAACCGGAGTTCGGCGCCAGAAGATCGCTTTTATCGCGCAATTCGGGTATTATGGCCTTATGAACATTGCACACGAAACACGCTTGGAGAAGCTTCCCGGAGCAGGGGAGCTTGAAGGTCCTGGTGCCATTGGCGCGCTTGCCGCCGCGCTTGCGCTCTGCCGCCGGAACAAAATAAGCCTAACGCCCGGCCGGCGGCGTATTCTCGAAATTCTGGCCCGCGAAGGACGCCTGCTTGGCGCCTATGAGATGATCGACAGGGTGGCGCAAGCGACCGGCAAACGTCCGGCGCCGATTTCGATCTACCGGGCGCTCGATTTTCTGCTCGAAAACAGCCTCATCCATAGGCTCGCATCGCGCAATGCCTATCTCGCTTGCAGGCATGGTCACGCGGCCCAGGAGCCGATCGTATTCCTGATTTGCGACGTTTGTGGCGACGTCGTCGAGGTAACTTCGGCGGCCATGCGCGGAGCTCTCCTAGAGATTGCGACGGAAGCCAAATTCTCGCGCCGCGCTCAGGTCATGGAAGTGGCCGGGTGCTGCCGAACCTGTGCCGCGGCGTAAGCGCAAGAGCAAGTTCCGCGCCAACCGTCACCCGCCCTTCAAACGCAACCAACCATCTGGAAAATGTGGCTCGGCTTGAGACATTGGAATTTTACCTGCGGCGACGTCCTCGGCATGCAGCCGCGTAGCGGACCTGCGCATGCGTCGAGCTCGTTCACCGCGAGAGACCGGGACTGTTTGCCTTAACCATTCAAGTCACGAAGCTCGATTTCGTACCGGACTTGGCACCAGCGAGCAACTGATTGGGCGGGTATGAGGACAGGGAGGGATTGTAAGTTTGCCCTGGAAGATCACAAATGCGGGCGATCGCAAAGTAGGCTGCACAACACGGCAGCGCTTGGGGCTTTCCGCAATCTCGCGGCGAATTCCTTGTCACGCAGGTACCTCGATATACAAGCGAGAGCGGCGAGATGCTGGCTACCAGCCGCCGATGGGATGAGTAAGAGAAACACGAGATCGACAGGTTTGTCGTCGATCGAATCGAAATGAATCGGCCGATTCAGGCGCATGAACATGCCGAAAAGCCGGTCGAGCCCTTCGATACGGGCATGCGGGAGCGCGATACCATTGCCGAGGCCTGTGGAACCCAGCTCCTCGCGAGACTGTAAGGCTATGAAGATCGTCCGGGCATCGAGATTCAAAAGTGCGGCGGCGCGCGATGCGAGATCTTGGAGCAATTGCTGCTTACTGCTCGTGCGGGCGGCAAAAATCACGCGGTCCGGTTCGATAAGGTCGGCAAGATCCATAACTTTACCTTTACAAGAGCTTTTAGCCCATAGCTCATGTTCCGGCAAATGAGGAGCTGACCGCTTTTGAATATTCATTGGTCCGGCCCGCGAAGACGATAGCCGACGCCTGTCTCGGTGAGAATATGGGTAGGCCGCTCGATGTCCGCCTCGATCTTTTGGCGCAGAGCGCGAATGTAGACGCGCAGATATTGAACGTCGGCGTCGGCGCCCCAAATTTCCCGCAGGATGAATCGGTGGGTCAAAACCTTGCCGGCATGGGCGGCCATGAGACGCAAAACGTCAAATTCGCGCGGCGAAAGTTTTACTTCATTGCCCCGCACAGTGACGATTCGGCGCACGAGATCGAGGCTGAGATCGCCAGCATGGAACACAGGCTTTTCGCCTTCCTGCTGCAAGCGATGCCGCTCGGCCGCGCGGATGCGCGCCAGGAGCTCATCGATACTAAAAGGTTTCGTGACATAGTCGTCGGCGCCGAGATCGAGCGCTTTGACCTTGGCGCTTTCGTTGTCACGGCTCGATAGAATGATGATCGGCAGGGTTTCGCCGCCATTCCTGATTTGACTGACGACATCGAGGCCATCCATGTCGGGGAGTCCGAGATCGAGCACGACGAGATCGACCCTGTGCCCACGGACCATATCGAGTGCGGCACGCGCATTGGCGGCGGTGGATACGATATAACCCTGGCTTTGCAGGCTCGCGTGCAAAAAGCGAAGTATTGGCGGTTCATCATCGACGACAAGTACCCGAAGCGGACCTGCTGCTGGCGTCACGGAAGGGCCTCGGCTGGCAGTCTTGGCGTCACGGGTACGGGAAGCTTGATGGTGAAAACCGCACCAGATCGGTCGATCCGGTTGGATGCCGCGATCGAGCCTCCCATTGCTTCGACGAAACCACGGCAGATGGCAAGTCCTAGGCCGGTGCCGGCGCGCTGCCGGTCGGAACGACGGACCCGATAGAACTTGTCAAAGATCCGTTCGAGGTCAGCCTCGGGAATGCCTTCACCTTCATCGAGGACCTGGATGATGACAAAACCGCTCTCACGCCGCGCCGTGACCGCTATGCGTGAACCTTGCGGCGCGTATTTTGCCGCGTTGTCGAAGAGATTGAACATAACCTGCTCCATCAACACCATATCGAGATCGAGCAACGGCAGACCGCTTTCGAGATTGATGGCAACCGAATGGTTTTGAAGGATCTTGTCCGCCCTTTGTAACGTTGCGCCGACGATGTCGGAAAGATCGGCAGGGCCGGTTTGTGGCACGAGTGGTCCCGATTCGAGCCGCGTCATATCGAGAAGGTTACCGATAAAGCGATTGAGCCGCTCAGCCTCCTCCAAAATAGTCCGCATCAGGCTCGTTTGAACAGTTGCATCAAATTCTTGTCCATGCGTGACGAGGCTACTCGCCGATCCGACAATAGACGCGAGCGGCGTGCGCAGATCGTGCGAAATCGAAGTCAGCAAGGCCGCACGCAGGCGATCGGTTTCCGCTGCCAGACGGGCGCGGTCAATGTCTTCGGCGAGGTTGACGCGATCGATTGCCAAGGCTGCCTGATCCGACAAAGCATCCAAAAGACGGGATTCCTCCGGAGTCAAAAGAAATCCCGGTTTGTCACTATCGATTCCGACAACGCCCACAGTGCCACGCCCAGTCCGCAATGGCATGAACCGACGCTTGGCACCAGGCAGCGTATCGGCACCACGCCCTGTCGCCTGAGTTTTTTCAAAGCACCAGCGCGCCGCCGCAAAATCCGCTTCATCAAGCAAATCCTCAGGCGGAAACCCGGCCTTGACAACAAGACCGCCGTCCTCGGGCAACAGCACGACGACGCGCACCTTCAGCATCAAAGCAATCTGATGCACTGTCGTCCAAAGCAGGTCGTCGAGTGTTGCGACACCGGCAAGCTTGCGGCTGAAAAGATAGAGTTCCTCCGTGATTCGGGTGCGTTCCCGCGCGGCGACTGCTTGGGCACGGACCCGCGCGGCGAGATTGCTCGCGATCAGCGCCACAACGAAGAAAAAGAACAGGACCACGACATTCTCGGGATCCGCAATCGTAAATGTGTAGAGTGGCGGCAGGAAGAAAAAGTTGTAAGCAAGAACGCTGACGATACAGGCGAAGAGCGAAGCCCATAGGCCGTATGTCACGGCGCTCGCGAGGACCGCGATTAGGAACACTTGCGCGAGATTTGAGACGCCAAGTGCCCGACGCAGCGAGACAGCGATGAGCACCGCGGCCGCCACATAGGCAAGGCTCACAATATAGGCCTTGATCTCGGTCCGTTTTGGCCTTGATCCTAAGCTCTCGGCAGACTTTTGAGCCTGAGGATCTTTCCCGCGCGCGACGATATGAACGCTCGCATCACCCGCGGCACTGATAAGTGTTTCTGCAAAAGGTTCCTTGAAAAAACTCCACCAGCGCCGGGGTTCTTGTTTGGCGGCAATGATATGCGCGAAATGATTGGCCTCGGCATAGTCGGCCACAGTCAATGCAACGTCCTCGCCGGGAATGGAAATCGCCGCAGCTCCGAGCCTTTGCGCGAGGCGAAGAGATTGGGCGACCTTATCGCGCTCCACATCGCTCGCGTACGCATCGGCCGGCGTTTCGACATGGATCGCGGTCCATTGTGCGCGCAGGCGATCGGCCATTCGTTTTGCATGGCGTATGATTGCGTTGGCACCCGGTAGGGAATCGACCAAGACGAGTACGCGCTCACTCGCAGACCACGAGCCTTCAACGCGATGCGCGCGCATGTAGTCGACCATCTGAGCGTCGACCCTTTGCGCGGTCCGGCGTAGCGCGAGCTCCCGTAGAGCTGTGAGGTTGCCGGGCGAGAAATAATTTCTTGTGGCACGCTCGGCTTGGTCGGGTACATAGACCTTGCCTTCATTGAGGCGGGCGATCAGATCTTCGGGTGTCAGATCCACCAATTCGATGTCGCAAGCGAGATCGATGATGGAATCCGGTACGGTCTCGCGGACTCTGATTTTTGTGATTCCGGCGACAATGTCGTTTAGGCTTTCGACATGCTGGATGTTGAGGGTCGTATAGACGTCGATCCCGGCGGCGAGCAACTCTTCGACATCCATGTAGCGCTTCGGATGCCGGCTCTCCGGTGCATTGGTATTGGCAAGCTCGTCGACCAGAACGAGGGCCGGCTTCCGGGCCAAAACGGCGTCGAGGTCCATTTCAGCGAGCTTGTGGCCCTTATAAGGAACGATCTGGCGTGGGATGATTTCGAGCCCCTGAAGAAGCGCCTCGGTCTCTTTGCGGCCATGCGTCTCGGCGACCCCGATGACGACATCGACGTCTTCCTTCTTCTTTGCCCGCGCTGCGGTCAGCATTTCATAGGTCTTGCCGACGCCGGGCGCGGCGCCGAGAAAGATTTTTAGGCGGCCTTGTTCGGCCTGCAGTGCCTCACGCAAGAGGGCGTCTGGTGAAGGGCGCCGCTCGCAGTTATCGCGTTTCTCCATATTTGGCAGTGCTCTCACTTGAGTTCTTCGCGCTAACCCGGCGCGAATACCCAACACCTTGTTTGAGGAAAAAACACCTCAACGCGAGAATAAATCTGCTCTGAAAGCCAACTTTTCCCGCCGGTCGAATGGGACACGGCGAGTCAGCCTTTCAAACGCTTTTTGCATTCTTTCAAATAGGCGTCCTTTTTCAGGCCGCCATTGGAGTTGGTTGGAGTGTTCGCATGATACTGATCGGAACAGGTCTTGAGGCGCGCCCTCTCGGGCTTTTCGCCAGCATGTGCAGGAGAAATTTCGGTGGGAAAAACGGCCGCCGTGGCTCCCGTGGCTGCCGCCTCCGTTTTCGGTGTTGGTTTCTCGGTGGGATTGACCGACGGCGCAATTACCGTAGGTGCTGCCGGCACCTCGGCAACGGGAGGAGCGGGCGTCTCCGGTGCGGGCGCCGCCTTTGGCAGCTCAAAAGTAGGCGCAGGTGCAGCCGCAACGGGCGCGCCGGCCGCGGGCGCAGGAGGAGCCGGCGTTGCCTCTGACGTAGACAGGTTCTCCTTGGTTTCGCGATGCTCTTGCGCTGGAAAGGCCTTATCGATGGCGAGATTGAGTTTCAGCACATTGACATGCGGCTCGCCCAATATACCGAGTACCCGGCCGGCCGTGTTTTCGGCGACGACACGGCGAAGCTGGTCCTCGGATATGCTGCGGGATTTCGCGACACGCGGAACCTGGAACAAGGCGGCGGCGGGCGTAATGTCAGGGTCGAGGCCGCTCGCCGAAGTGGTGACGAGATCGACCGGAACCTTGGCGGAAGGGTTTGATGCCGCCA
>DATBQJ010000023.1:0-8699 GCA_036560885.1 Methylocella sp. | reverse complement strand
TAGCGGTGTTGACGCCGGGCCCAGCCGAATCCGCTCCATTAACAATAGCCGCGGGCCGTGCTGTGGAGACAGAAAATCCCGTCGAGAAAACGGTATGGGTGAGGCGCCGGGTGTGCTGGTGGCACAGGGGACGTCGAATTTGTCGCTGGCGCCGTGTCCGCCGCCGCTGGTGAAAGTGGGCCGGTGGCCGGCGCTTGGGTGTCGGGCACCCTCGTTCGTGCATAGATCTCGTGCGAGACGATCTTTTTAATTGGAGAAAACCCGTTGTTCGCTTGCACTGGTTTTGCCGCGCGGAACGCGATTGAGCCGCTCGCAGCTTACTCATTCAACCGCCGCGACCCCGGACCGACGGACGTCCAGATCGAAATTCTCTATTGCGGCGTTTGCCATTCCGACCTGCATCAGACACGCGACGAATGGCATAATACGGTCTACCCGTGCCTTCCGGGGCATGAAATGGTGGGCCGGGTGACCAAGACCGGCGCCGAAGCGACCCATTTCAAGCCGGGTGTCCTTGCCGCCGTCGGCTGCATGGTCGATTCCTGCCGCACTTGCCGTTCTTGCCGTGAGGGCCTGGAACAATATTGCGAACAGGGCTTTACCCCAACCTACAACGGCGTCGACAAAGTGATGGGCGGCCCGACTTTTGGGGGCTATTCCAATGCGATCGTCGTCGACGAGGCTTTCGTGTTGCGAATTTCGGACAAGCTCGACTTGGCCGGGGTGGCGCCTTTGCTGTGCGCCGGCATCACGACTTATTCTCCGTTGCGCCATTGGCGGGTCGGACCGGGCCAAAAGGTGGGCATCGCCGGGCTCGGCGGGCTCGGCCATATGGGCATAAAATTTTCGCGCGCATTTGGCGCCCATACGGTTTTGTTCACCACGTCGCCAGGCAAAATCATGGATGCCAAAAGGCTCGGTGCCCATGAAGTCGTGATCTCGAAAAATCCGGACGAGATGGCGGCGCACGCGAACAGCTTCGACTTTATTCTGGATACGATCGCGGGACCGCATGAAATCAGCCGTTATCTCGACCTTTTGAAGCGCGACGGCACGCTGGTCCAGGTCGGTGCTCCCGAAAAGCCCATGGCGGTCGAAATCTTCAGCCTCATCTTCAAACGCCGCCATTTTGCCGGCTCGCTGATCGGCGGCATAGCCGAGACGCAGGAAATGCTCGATTTCTGCGCCGAGCATCAGATTATCGCGGATGTGGAAGTGATTCCGATCCAGAAGATCAACGAAGCCTATGAGCGGATGCTGCGCAGCGACGTGAAGTACCGCTTTTCGATCGATATGAGTTCGCTCTCGCGCGCGGCGTAACGCCGCTCTTGCCGGCCACGCCCAGTGAAGCGCCGGGGCTTCCCCGGCCTGCTTTGCACGGCAACGTCTATTGATCCATCATTTCCTCGATGTGGCGCACCAAGACCGGGCCGCCATAAGGCTTGGGCAAAAACCTGCTCCCGCGTGGAATTATCTCCGTGCGGATTCGATGGCCGGAGGTGAGAACAATTCCAATGCTTGGCCAGCGCCGGCAAATATTGCGCGCAAGGTCCAGGCCATCGAGCGAGCCCGGCATATCGACATCCGAGAATACGACGCGCACATCCGGGGTCGCCTCAAGTATCCGCAACGCCTCGCCGGCGTTGCCCGCCTCCAAAACCTCGAAGCCAGCCTCGGCGAGAAGGTCCGCGCCCGTCAGCCGCACAAAGGGCTCGTCCTCGACGATGAGGACGACACAGCGCGGTTTTGCGGGTTTTGCTTGCATAGCGTTGAAACAATAGGATTTGACATAAGTTCCTTTAAGCTGTCCGGTTGCTTAACAAATCATTTCAATCTTCGTCGGCTCGCGAGCCAGACCTTGGTGATTGCATGAGCATCTTGGAGCTTCCTTTCGAAAGCCATTTTACGTCCGCGCCGGATGGTTTGAGACTTCATGTTCGCGAATATGGCTCAAGGCTCGATCCCGGCGTCCCCGTCGTCTGTTTGGCAGGGCTCACCCGCAATTCGGCGGATTTCGGCAGTTTGGCGAGCGCGCTCGCCGCCGGTCTGAAAGGAGCCAAGCGGCGGGTTCTGGCCCTCGATTATCGCGGCCGTGGCCTTTCCGATTATGACCGGAATTGGAAGAATTACACTCTCGAAATCGAAAATGCCGATGTTTTATCGGTTCTCGTCGCGATGGAGATCGATGCCGCAATCTTTATCGGTACCTCGCGCGGCGGCTTGCATACGATGCTTCTTTCCGCGACACGCCCGGCGGTCATTCGCGGGGCCGTCTTGAACGACATTGGCCCAGTTGTGGAGTCGCGTGGCATGGCCCGCATCCGTGGCTATGTCGGCAAATTACCAGAGCCGCGAACGTTGTCGGATGCCGTCGATCTGCTCAAGGAAACAATGAGCGAGCGGTTCAACGGTCTCACCGAGGCCGATTGGGAAGCTTACGCCAGAATCACCTTCACCGATGCGGTCGGACGCATGGGCCAGCGCTACGATCGCGATCTGATGAAACCGCTCGAAAGCCTCGATCTCGAACAGCCGCTTCCCACTCTTTGGCCGCGGTTCGATGGTTTGCGCGGTATTCCTTTGCTCATCATCAGAGGCGCAAATTCGGATATTCTCTCAGCTGCAACATTTCAGGAAATGGCTGCCAGACACAAGGGTACGGAGCTCCTTACCGTCAAGGGCCAAGGCCATGCGCCGCTTCTGCTCGACGAGGAAACGATTAACCGGATATGCGCTTTTGCTGCGGCGGCCGATAACGCCGCGCGTACCGATTATTAATCGTCGGTGGCACAAATTCGTCCCGCTCTACATCAGGAACAGCCAGGTCATTGCCGCAAAGACAGGCAAAAGGATCGCACCCGACCAGATCATATAACGGAAAAAACCAGGCATGTTCATGCCGGCGCGCCGCGCGATAGCATAAACCATGAAATTTGGCGCATTGCCGATGTAGGTGTTGGCGCCCATGAACACCGCGCCGAGCGAAATTGCCGTCAATGTCTTGGCGAGCGGACCCATGAGTGCCGCAGGATCGCCACCGGCGAGCTGAAAAAACACCAGATAGGTCGGCGCATTGTCGAGGAAGGACGAAAGGACGCCAGTTATCCAGAAATAGACTGCGTTGTTTGGCGTCCCGTCCGCCCGGGTCAGAATATCGATCGCTGCCGAAAATGGACCGTTCGCACCGGCGGTAAGCATAGCCATCACCGGAATGATGCAAATGAAAATGCCGGCGAAGAGATAGGCCACTTCCCTTATTGGCTCCCACTCAAAGCCGTTTGCCGCGCGAAGTCCGGGATTCGTTAAACGTAGTGAAACAAGTCCAACGAAGACCATGACGAGTTCGCGGATCAGGTTTTGCAATTCGATCCTTGTTCCGAGCACCTCGAAGCCGATGCCAGGCCGCCAAAACCCGCTTGCAGCAATGGCGAGGATCGCAACGCCGATGAGCGCAATATTTACGCGGCCGCGCACGCGCAGCTTTACGGCGGCTGCTCTGGCCGGAAGAGGGCGTTTCTCACGCCGGTAAAAATGCGAATCGATACAGAAGAAAATTGTAAGCAAGACACCGCACGCGAACAAGGCGTGGGGCCATAGGGCGCGCGTGGTCCAAAAGAAATCGATTCCCCGAAGGAAGCCAAGAAACAGGGGCGGATCGCCAAGCGGCGTCAACACGCCGCCAATGTTCGAGACAAGGAAAATAAAGAAGACCACCACATGAGCGTTGAAGCTGCGCGCGCTATTGGCGCGTATGATCGGCTGGATCAGGATCATCGAGGCGCCGGTCGTTCCAATAATGCTCGCGATCACGGCGCCAAGCGCGAGGATCGTTGTGTTAACCGGTGGCGAGCCGGTGAGCCTGCTCTCAATCAAAATGCCTCCAGCAGCCGTGAACAGCGCGAAAAGCATGAGGATGAAAGGCAAATATTCGAGCGCCATGCTGTGCACGAAACCGGCCGCCGCCGCTTCCAGCCCCGCGGCGGCGATAAGGCCTGCGAGGGCGAGAATCGACCAAAACCCTGCGGCCTTGGCGTAATGAATATGCCACCACTCCTTGACGGCGAGCGGGCCAAGCGCGATCGACAGCAGCATCCCGGCGAAGGGCAGGGCGAGCGGCCAGGGGAGCCGCGCGCCGTCAAGAGATGCGCCGGCCATGGCGGGGGTGGCCGTCATCGTTGTCGCGGCGCATAGGCAAGCGGAGATGACGCGTCTGGGCAAAAAGGCCGGCATGTTTCCCGGCGCGCTCCTCGAACTTATGCCGATGACCGGAAATAGCTCTACGATTGCGTGCAAAATGCTTCAAGGCGATTTGGAGCCGCGCCGGTCTCCGCCTCGACGAATTTGAACTTCATTGGGATGCTCCGGTGGCCAGCAGCAGGCCTTTCTCCTGGAGGGGTCACCGTCATCGCGCGGACGCGCGATGGCATCAGCCCTCGCAGTTGCCGATTCATTTGGGCTTTACGCCGACCTATTGGCAGCGGGGCGCGAACGGGCGCTGGGACCGAAATCTTGAGCTGGCGCTAGAAAATTCTGCTCGCCAGTCACTTTGAATTCCGGCTTGTGGCCCGAGGTGGAAATGAATGCGCTGAATGTGGGATTCTGCGTTTCGCCTATCGGTCAAGAAAAAAGAGCCCCTTGCGGGGCTCTGAGATCGGCCGGCGATAGAATTCAGTCGCCGCGTTGCTCTTTGGTTACGAGCTTGGTCCAGGCCTCGACCTCGGGGGTGAGCTTGCCCGTGCCCACGAGCTTGAGGGTGGGGGCGAGCATGCCAGCGTCGGCGAGCGGGAGGGGCAGGATGCCTTGCCCGCCCATGCCGTTGTTGGCCATGATCTGGCCATCTTTTGGATCGTCGACGAGAATGCGGCCTACAAGGTCGAGCTTGTCCATGTCGACCACATCGATGACATTCGCGAATTTGCTCGCCACATAAGCGTAGTAGCCGCCGCCTTTCTTGAACCCGAAGTTGGCTCCGTGGCAGCCCGGCTCACAGGGCAGGCTCTTCACGATTTTGTCGGTCTTGGTGTCGAGGATGGTGATGGTCGAGCTCAGGAAGTTGGCGGTGACCACATACTTGCCGTCGGGGCTCGCCGGAGTCTGGATGGGCCCTAGCCCGTAGGCCTCGCCCTTATGCTCGCCGCTCACCGGATTATAGTCCGCCGCGAGGTCGATGTCCTTGAGCTTTTTCTTTGCGTCGATATCAATAACCGTCATCGAGGACAGCATTGCTGGCGGCGTGCCAAGCAGGTTGGCGACATAGGCAACGTGGTTCTTGACGGGCCAAACCGCGATGGGGATGACGCCGCCGGTAGGGATCTCGGTCATCTGTTCGGTCGCCAGATCCACGACAGAGACGCTCGATGCCAACGCGTTCGGGGTAATCATGTATTTCCCATCATCGGTGATGACATGGCCGTGCGGTCCGGAGTGGGGCCCGACATTGATGCTATGAAGTGCCGAGGGGTGTTCGCCTGGCGCAAGCTCGAGCACCCGGTCCTCGCCGTTCAGGGCAACGTAGAGGGTGCCGGTCAGCGGATTGGTCATGACATGGGAGGGGTTGTCGCCGACAACTTGTGAGTCGTAGACCTTGCCGCTCGCGCGGTCGAAGGTCGTGAGCTTCTTGTCGAACCACTCGGTCTGGTAGATCAACTTGTAGGCTGGGTCGCTCCACATATTGTGGGGGTGGTTCATGTTGGTTTCGACGCCCTTCACTTTTTGTTTGACGGTCCAGTTGGAGGCGTCGACCTCCGTGGCCGTGCCGAACTTTGTCTTGCCGCTCACCCCTTCGAACTGAGTATCGACCCAGACCTCGCCGACGCCCGGAGTCTGGGGTTGCAAGAGCGTGTTCGGCATTGAGAAGTCGAGGGCGCTCAGCTTGATCACGGTGCCGCCGAGGTTAATCGGCAGATCCGGGAGCTTCACCTCCCACGTGGGCTTACGGTAGTCGCGCCAGAGTGCCGGCGTGTTCGTGACGAAGAAGGTGCGGAGAATCTTCTTCGCGATGTCGCTCGTGGTCGGGATCTTAGCCCCGGTGACCAGCTGCAGTTCTGCGCCGATGTCGAGGCCCTCAGTGTTCGGATCTTTGACGATCACCGCGCCGAACATGTAGGGGTGGACTTTGCAGGTAAAGACGTAGAGCCCGGGCTTTTCGAAGACATGGGTCACGCTTGAGTCCGAGGGCTTCTCCTGATCGATCGGAAAACCCGCCGCCCCCGGCTGCCACGCGAGGCTCGTGATGGTGTGATTAGTGTTGGTCCCGGAGCCTATCTTGATGAGCACCGCCTCGCCGGGCTTTATCACGACGAGGGAGCCGCCGGACTTCTGGTCCTTGAACCAATGGCCCGGCTCATCCGTCATCTCGAACACGGCCGCGGGGAGAACGCCTGGACGGCTGATGATTTCGTCCTGCGGTTGATCCGATTTGCGGGCTTGCGCGTTTGCCGCGAGCGAAGCGAACACGAGCGCAATGATTGCCAAGGCGATCGTGTGAAAAGGCTTGTGATTCATCTCAAGATTCCTTTGTTTGTGTGGTTCAATCGACTCATTCGATGACCCGGAAGGTTCCCATCATCCCCGACTGCATGTGCTGGATGACGTGGCAGTGGTAGTGCCAATCGCCTGGACCCACGCCTTCCCCTGCCTGCAACACGAAGGCCTGGCGGCTGATAGGGGTGACGTGGAACGTGTCGATCACACTGGTCGTGCCGGGCTCGATCCAGCGGTGACCGTGCAGATGAAAGGAATGGATGGCGGTGCCGATCCCAATGACGTGAAACCGGACCTTCTCTCCGAGCCTCGCCCCTACCGTGGGATTGGTCCAGAGTGGGACCTCCTTGTCCCCCTTAACGACATGGTTAAGCTCCTGACCCCAAAAAGTGGTCTCGGCCATCCAGAGGATGAACTCGCGCTTAATGTCGGAGAGGTCGACATCGACTATCTTACCGTCGATGAGGGCGGGGACTTTGCCGCTCGCCGGGTTGACGATGAGCGTCCCGAATAAGCCCTTGTCCTCGGCCCCCACCATGGGGTTGCCCATGGTGTGATCGTGATACGGCCAGGTCCCAGCAGTGCCGGGCGCGGCCGTCCACTTGTAGGTGTATGGCTTGCCCGGAAAAGCGGCCTCGTCGGCTGCCCCATTCAGGACCTTCATCGTCCCGTCGCTGTCGATTTTATAATGGACCCCGTGGACATGGATGCTGACTGGTTGCGACGAGCCGGCTATTCCATTCTCTAGCGTCACCTCGGCGGTGTCGCCCTCCTTCATGACCAAGGTCGGACCCGGGATAGTAGGGCCGCTGGCGTACCGGCCGGTGACATCGCGCTCTTGCCCGTCGGACGACTTGATCTTGTGGCTGACCATTTCATAGGCAAACTGGCCAGAAGGCAGGGCGCTCGCTTTGAGGGTTATAAAATGGTGATCGCCGACTGAGGCCGGGTTCGCTCCGAGCGAACTGGGGGCCGGCATGAATGATAACGCGGCGGCAAGGGCGGCAAGGAATGATAACGCGACGGCGACCAAGAGCCCCCGCGGGGTGTGGGTTTTCATCATCGCATCGTTCTCCCTCGGGCTCAGAATCGCACGGCAAGCCCGCGATCACTGTGATCGCGCGTTCGCCAGTTCGTCCCGACGCGTATTAGATGCGATGAGGAGTCGAGGTCTTACCTCGAAGGGCCAGACGAATTTTCTTTGCCCACAAGTTCCAGAAGCGCAAGATAAGCCTCTTCGCATTCCTGGCACTGATGCATATGATGCTTGACCTCGGGCAGCAAAGCCGCGGCGTCTCGTCCCGCAACCTCGAGGTCCACGTAACGTGGAAGCTCATCGAAATACTCGGAGCACAGCATCTCATCTCCGCTCCTCGTGGCGAAGATGGTGTCTATCAAACGGGTAAAATCTCTTTGTTTCATCTCTATCTCCGTTGCAATCAATTATGAGATGCGTTCAACGGAGGGACTCTTACCCTCCGGCGGGATACTAGATCCCGCTTCGTCAAATACGGCGATGAGGTCTTTGTGCGTGATGCCTTGGGCGAGCAGGGCTTGTTTGAGCCGCTGACGCGCGTCGTGGATGAGCTTGTAAAGACTATTGCGGTTGGTGCCCAACCACTCTGCAAGCAGGTCCAAGGGCATTCCCTGAAATGCGTGGGCGACAAGCGCGGTTCGCTGCCGAGGCGTGAGCGCGGTGTCGATGAGCCGCGTCAGGAGGGCCCAGGCTTCACGCTGTTGAAGATGGCGTTCCGGTCCTGGATCCTCGATAGGCCAGGCTGGCAAAGCCTGCCCAAGTTGAGCCCTTTCGATGGTCGACTGTCGCCACCGGCGACGGCGCAGCTCCCCGAGCACTACCCTGACAGCGATCGAAAAGGCCCAGGTCATAAACTGACTTTCGCCACGGAAGCCATCGAGTTTCGCTTGGATGACAAGGATGGCGTCCTGCACACAATCTTCGGCCAGGTGCTGGATTTCCTCGGCGTGCACGGTCGCTTGGACGACATAATGTTTGGTCAGATATGCCCTGATCGCCGCGAGCAATCGCTTTCGAAGCTCCATCACGGCCAGTTCCTGGCCTCTGCCCGCCTCCCGTAGCGCTGTCAGCCACTCCGAATTGGATCTTTGTCTCATGTGTCGGTCACCATGGCTTTATATGCTATATTCTGTTGTCAACACCTGTGCGGCAATAGTTTAACGGCAATATAGTATCGGGC
>DATBQJ010000022.1:0-29870 GCA_036560885.1 Methylocella sp. | reverse complement strand
CGCGACAACCATTTGCCCGGTGCTTGGGATATCGTCGCAGAACTCGTCCCGGGAATTTTGTGGTTGGTAACCGGTAAAGAACATGATGTCCGGGCCGATCCGCAACACGCATCTATTGTCCTGCATGCCCACCCCACCATGCGCATGCGCGGCGGAGGCATACAAAACCATGGCCAGGAGCCACGCGGCGAGTCCTCTTATCATCATTGTTTTGACCCTCCCATAATATTTCCCCCGCCGGAGCGTCTGCGCCAGCGGGGGAAAGTCCTTATTTCATGGTGACCTTTTACAACCTACCCGAGACAACATCTCAGACAGGCATGAAGGTCGGGATCACCGAGCCGCTAACTTCCATCGGGTAGCGGGCGCCACTCGGCGAGAAGAAGAACAGAACACCGGCGAACGAGCTATCGACGTCATAAGCTAGACCCGAAAGCCGTTCCGTATCCCAGCGCGCATCCTGAATGGTCACCGCGACGTCCCTGGTCTCGCCGGGCGCGATCGGGGAATTGTCGCTCAGCGACAAGCCACGGTCCGCCAGCAGATAGTCCGGATATTCCACTTTGCTTGTGTAGACGTCCGGATTCAGGAAGCGAAGGCCCGCGGTACCGAATTCACCGATCCGCAGCGGCTCCTTACCATTGTTGGTGATCTTGAAATTGGCCACCAACTCGCGCCCAGGCACCTTATAGGTCCCATTCACATATTTGATTGTGATGGGCCCCGAGTCGACTTCGTTGTCGAGAGCCTGAATGTTATGGAAGTCGCCCGCCTGCAACGGGATGGTGTTTGGATTATTGCTCACCGTGATCGCATAGAAGATGATGACCGTGAGCAGAACCGCGGCGAGCGTAATCGCGCCGACAATGCGTTCCTGAGGCGTAATGACTTCCTCCGCCTTTCCGGAAGCAACCCACGCAAACCGGCCGATGAAGCCGCGCTTGCCGAACCAATAGAGGATCCACCAACCGCCGACGATGATCCAGAGGAGATGCCACAGATAGATCTTGCCCTGTCCATAGTCTTCGATATCGACCGTGGCCCCATTCAGCAATTTCACTTCGTCTTTATAGTCGGAGAAATTGCCCTTGATGTCGATATATGCACCTGGGCCAGGAATCGGGCCGCCGGTCTTGACGCTCAATTGAACGTGGGTGTGCCAATGGCCAGGCCGACGCGCTTTGAGAAGCACTCTGAACGCATAGGTCTTGCCGATTTCAAGCTTCATCGAGCGCGGCGTAAACTGGCCGCCGACCCATACGCCCAACCTGGCGGCCATAGCTCCCGGCTGCCCAGTATTGAGGAAGCACTGATTCGGAGGCTCAATGGCTGCCGGCCAAGCATTCATGATGTGCAGCTTGCCGGTGATCTCATACTCTTCATTGACCGTAACGTTGGTCTTCGACCACTTCAGGTCATACCAATTGAGCGTCCGCATCCGGAGAAACGCCGCCTGCGATTTCTCGCCGTGGGCGTCAGCGGGGCCGATGCCCGCTAACGTCACCGCCAGCCCGGCGGCCAATACCAGGGCCCAAAGCCTCCCCGCTTGGCGCCCCAGTGATCTTAACATTGTTGTTGTCATTGGTTACTCTCCCACACGGCATAGCCGTGCCTCTTGCATTGCTAAATGCGCTCTTCGAGTCCTCTCGGGACCTTGCAGCGGCGGGTTAGATGGTCTTCATGTATTTCGTGGTAGAGAACATCATCCCAACATACCACCAGACGAAATACACGATAATCGAGACGAACCCAGAGAAGAACGCCGCGACGCCCACGACGTCCTTACCGAAAGTACGCATCGTGCCGCGTTCGATAATTCTGATGTATTCGGGCATCGAGGTACGAACGTTATGGAAGCCGATGACGTCGGCCAAGGACATCAGTGTGCCGTATTGCTCGGTCGGCGCATGGTACTGCGCAAGGATTACCCAATTGTTCGGGTAGAGGAGCAGTGAGAAGCCCATCGAGCCGACAATCGCGGTAACAATGAAGCTCTTGCTGAGAAGCAGGACGATGTCGAGGAACAACGCCTGCGGGACCAGCGAGGTCGGCCAGACGAGGTTGATCGGGTAGTAGGTCCAGCCCCAGAAGCTGATGTAGCGGTCAAGCCATTCGCCGAAGAGAAGGGCGACACAAAGGAACGTCGCGCCAAATGGCAGCCGGAAATGCACCCAGAAGAAATACTGGGCAGCCGCTGGAAAGGTAACCAACATGATCGGCAGAACGGTCGGCCACATGCGCCGGTCTTTCCAGTCGACCCAGAAGTCCCAGTCGCCCATGGTCAGCATGGCGTGGACATGATACCCGCCGATCATGATCAGGAACAGGAACGTCAGAATCAGAAGGTCCGCTGTCTTGACGGCAGTCGCCGCTTCGGCGCGGGAATTGAACGGCGAACCTGTCACCGCTCCCGCCGCGGCGGCCGCGTAAACCGGATTCGCACCAGCGCCGCCTTCGATTCCCGGCGACGCCGAGATCGACTCGGTCGCGGGAGCCGCTCCGGTCTTAATTGATTTATCTCGTAGCATACTATCCTCCCAGTTACTCCCCCGGACCCAATCGCCGGTTTGCCGGAGTAAATTCGGTTGCCTTAACAAAATTCTGCGCAGCCCTGGCAGGCCGCTCCCCGAGAGAAACATACTTCCGGAAAGCGGCCGACCAATTGTGGGCTGAACGTCTCGCGGTCAGACCCAGGGTCCTCAACACACGAAGGCGCGTTACTTATTCCGCCGGCTCGAGACCGAGCAGCTCCTCGTGGCCGTGCGCAAGCTCGACGACGCGGCCAATCAATTGCAGCGTTACACCGAACACCGCAAGCGAGAACCAGCCGAAGAACACGAACATCCAGTGCAGCGGCTCGACGAAGAGTTCTTCCATGAACCAGAAGGTGTGTCCCCATTCATTGAGGCCGACATTCGGGAAGATCATGAACGGCCCAACGAACAGCAGAACATAGGCAATCGACCAGCCCTTGCAGGCATAGGTCGGGAGCCGCGTCCGCGCATACATGAAGCCGCCCACGCCAATCACGATATACATCGGGTAGCTCATGTAGAACTCGATGATATGGCTCGGCGTGAAGTCGGTGTCGCGGATCACCGTCATATGCCAGGTGCCGTCCTGCTCGGTGAAGTAGCTGGCACCCCAGTAAATCGCGATACCGTACAGCATGATCCACATGATCAGGTTGAAGATACGGCGCATTTCCTCGCGCGGAGCGACATTCGCCACGTCGGTGTCGCGGGTTTTCCACATCCAGCCGACCAAGGCGAGGAAGGAGATCAACTCGACCGGCTCCTCGATGTAGAGGATGGTCATCCAGTAGGTGGTGAATTCGGGAGCGAACGAATCGAGCCCCGCGAATTGGCCGAAGACTTGCTCGTAGATACGAACACCAACATAGAAGGTGTTGATTGCGATCGCTCCGAGAATCATTGGCGCCGCGTTGAGAAGGGGCGCCTCGGCGGCGGCCGCGGCCTCGTCCGTGCGTGCAGTTCCTGTTACTAAGCTCATGTCACTTGCCTCTTTAAGCTCGATCATTGCTTGCCGGTAGCGAACATGCAAATTGACTCATGCTCGTCCGGCTTGCAGGGTGTCACAACGCTACGCGCCGCAAGGGAGCCGGGGAAATCATTTTTTGTTGTCCGCGCATTTAAGATTCTTTTTCGCCGAGGGGCGCTCCTAATTATTGTGCTTTTCGCGAGCGCAAATCTTCGTGAACGCCAAACAGCCGCCTGGCCCCAATTCAACGATGGGTTGCTGGTTCACGGAATTGTGAATTCAAGGCTGCGCGAATTGCTTAGAAGAGCGCTAGCCGGGCAATTTGGAAGCCAGAACGTCGGCCTTGTGGATCGCGGGCGGCTGGGCCAGCAAGTCTCCAGCTTTCGCCATCAACGCGGCGGCCACTTTCCCGGCCAAATGCGCTTGCCGCCCGGCTTCATCGGGAAAAGCGTCGAAAATGGCGAAGGTCGAGGGTCCGAGACGGACGCCGAACCAGGCAATCGTCGCCGATTCGGCCTCGACCAATGCCTTGCCCCCGCGCAAGAACTCGGCGACCGCCTCTTCTTTTCCGGGCTTGGCTTCGAGCGCAACATAAAGAGCGACAGTGACTTGCTGAGGGTTCCCGCCGTCAGTCTGAGCTAAGAGCTGAGAGGCGGATGAAACCGCCGCAGCGGTTCCCAACGCGGCAAGGAAGTTACGACGCTCCATGGTTTCCTCCTTTACGAAGCTTGACACCGATTGAGGAATTTCTTCTCGAATTCAGAGTTCGACCGACGATCCCGAGATCGCCGCTGATTTTAGCCGCATCCTGCGTCCGTTCAACTCTCCTGGCAAGGGAGAGCCGGCACGCCCGGAAGCGGAGCCGTCGACGCAACGATAAACGGCAACTGAAAATTCATGCCGGAATCTGCCTTCGCGCTCATCCGGAAATCTTGGAAAAATCGGCGATTAGATGCACTGCGCGGCGCAATCCGCTGAGAACGCGCAGCCGGTTCAATCGCAGAACGGGGTCCGGGGCGTTCACCATCACTTTGTCGAAAAATGAGTCGACCGGTCCCCTGAGTGCGGCCAAGTCGCGTATGGCACCTTCGTAATCGCTTTCAAAGTACTCTTCAAAGAGATAACCGATAGCCCGAATTTTTTTGAGCGTTTCCCTGAGCTTTTCGTGTGTTTCTTTGAGCGCTTCAGCCAACGCTCGCTCCTCGGGTTCTACGAGGAGGTGCTTCTCATAGTCTTTAGCGAAGGAATCGGCTTCCTCGGGGCTCGATTTCCGCTCTTCGGCGCGGAGAATATTGGCAGCGCGGCGATAGCCGGCAAGCAGATTCTTGCCGTCTTCCGTATCGAGAAAACGGCCAAGCGCCGCGACGCGGGATGCTATCAGAAGGAGATCGTCTTGGCCCGGTAGCACAAACACCGCGTCGATGAGATCATATCTCGCGCCGCGCTCGCGCAAATAGACTTTTAGCCGCTCGCCGAAAAAGCTCATGAGCTCGCCGAACAGCAATTGTGGCTCACTCTCCTTCGCGTAGGCGGCCTGTTCAAAAGCCTTGTTGAAAAGCCAGCTCAGCCGAATACGCAGTTTGTTTTCGAGGACCAGAGCGACGATGCCAAGCGCGGCGCGGCGCAAGGCATAGGGATCTTTACTGCCGGTCGGCTTTTCGCCGATGGCGAAGAAGCCCATAAGCAGGTCGATCTTGTCAGCGAGCGCGACGCTGATCGCGACTGGAGAGGCAGGCACGCGATCGCTTGGGCCTTGCGGCTTGTAATGATCCTCGATCGCCTCAGCGACGCTTGGTAACTCGCCCTGCGCGAGAGCGTAATAGCGTCCCATCACGCCCTGCAGTTCGGGAAATTCACCGACCATCTCCGATGTCAGATCGGCCTTGGCGAGACTCGCCGCCCGTGCGGAAAGATCACTATCCGCACCAATTCTACTGGCAATTTCGCGGGCCAATCCTACTAGTCTTTTGGACCTCGCGCCTTGAGTTCCAAGCTTTTCATGAAAGATGATGTGATCTAGCTTTTCCAATCTGTCTTCGAGTTTGACCTTGCGGTCGGTCTCCCAAAAAAACTTGGCATCTGAAAGCCGCGCCTGCACGACCCGCCCATTGCCGGCGGCAATCGCCGCGCCGCCATCGGGCGCCTCGATGTTCGCCACCAGCACGAATTTGTGGCTGAGGCGTCCGCTCGCAGGATCCTTCAACACGAAACATTTTTGGTTGACGCGAATTGTTGTCCTGACAACTTCCGGAGGGATGTCGAGAAAAGCGGCGTCGAATTCGCCAATCAGCACCACCGGCCATTCGACCAACCCCGCGACTTCGTGCAAAAGCGCGTCGTCCTCGACGAGTTCGAGCCCTTGCGCAAGGGCGAGGTCGCGCGCGTCGTAAAGGATGATGTCACGCCGCCTTGCTGGGTCGAGCACGACTTTGGCTTTTTCCAGTTCATCCAAATAATCGTCGAAACGGCGCACTTTGAGTTTGCCGGGCGCCATGAACCGGTGGCCGAAGGTGAAATTACCGGCGGTGACGCCATCGACGGCGAAACGCACCACTTCGGTCTCTTCGGTCTCCGGTCCGAATGTGGCAAGAATCGCGTGCAGCGGGCGCACCCAGCGCAGCGAACCGGCCCGCGTGGAGGCCTCACCCCACCGCATCGATTTCGGCCACGGAAAGCTTTTTATCACGGCGGGCAAGACCTCAGCCAAAACCTCGATCGTCTCCCTCCCTTTCTGCTCCACGACGGCGACATAGAATTCGCCTTTCTTGGAATCCCTTTGGATTTTGGCTTCCGCGAGCGATTTAAGACCTGTGCTTTTCAAAAAGCCTTGCACCGCGGCCTCGGGTGCGCCGACCCGCGGTCCACGCTTTTCCTCGCGTGTATCGGGCTGGCGCGCCGGCAGACCTGCTATGTGCAAGGCGAGCCGCCTGGGGGTTGCAAAACTCGCGGCGCCCTCATGCGCAAGGCCGCGCTCCTGCAAGGCTTCGGCAACAAGGCGGCGGAGATCTTCCGCCGCCCGCGCTTGCATGCGGGCCGGGATTTCCTCGGAGAAAAGCTCAAGCAAAAGGTCGGGCATTGTGGCGTTTCACTGTGGCGCTTCGCTCGGCGGCGTGGGGTCCGGCAACAGCTCGCCTTGTATAGTCGGAGCTTGCCCAAGAGGAAATTCCTGCTCCGCGAAAACAGGCATGGCTTCCACGGTTTTCGCCGCGGCGGAACTACGGAGCCGGACAGACGTTTGTTGAACCTCATAGGACGTGGTGCGGAGCCTCAGGGTAGGCGCTGCAGACCACAAGGAACCTCAAAGGAGGTGTGTCATGGATTCGAAAAGAATTTCGTTGGTGTCGGGTACCGCCTTGCTCGCGCTTACCGGAACTGCTTCGGCTGGTCCCATGAGCGTGGCGAGCTCGCAGGTTGTATCGCCGCCGATTCAGGTCGAACAAGCCCACTATTATTACCGGCATCATTATAGGCACCATGGCTGGTACCATCACAGATATCATCACTACGGCTGGCGCTACCACAGGTATGGTTGGAACCCGGCTGCGGCGGCCGCGGGCGCTGCCGTTGGCTTGGCTACGGTTCCGTTCGCACTGGCAACGGGCGGCTGGCCCTATTATTACGGATATGGGTATCCCTACTATTACTACTAAATCGTGCTCCCCGAACTATTGCCCCGCGCGGACCCGGCCGGCCGAACGCCGGCCGGGTCATATGCATGCGCCCCCGTGACCCCACAAACGAATTTCTGGCGGCTTGCTGAAATTGATTCGGCTAAGTTTGGAGGCCAGGAACAATCGGTGAACAATCGGTTGGTACGGTACGCGGGTTGTTTGTGCAGACTGGAGATGCTGCATGCATGCGAAGTCAATTTCCGCAATTTGGGGATGACCCTACTCGTGCTGACCGGAACGGCGTTCGCTGGTCCTATGATCGAAATGAATCCGGCGGAACTCATGCCGCCCCAGATGCAGGCCAATGCCGTCGCCTATCATAATCACCACGAATGGCGTCACGGCTGGCACTATGGCTGGTATCGCAACAAATACCATCGTTACGCCTGGTGAGATGCCGGTGCCGTACCCATGGCATCCGCACTTCCTAGCGCCCCGCCGCCTTGCGTCTTCAGCCACGCCGCGCCGCACGCCTTGGCGAGATCGCGCACACGTAAAATCGTGCTTTGCCGCTCGGTGACCGAAATCACCCCGCGCGCGTCGAGGAGGTTGAAAATATGCGAGGCCTTGATGCATTGATCATAGGCTGGCAGCGCGAGCATATGGCGATCGCCCTCTTCCCCGCGATCGAGAAGGGTGCGGCATGAGTCTTCCGCGTCCCTAAAATGACGGAACAAAGTCTCGACATTCGCGGCTTCGAAATTATAGCGTGAATATTCCTCCTCGGCCTGTTTGAAGACGTCGCCATAAGTGACCTTTTCAGACCCTTCGCGGCCGTTGAAATTCAAGTCGTAGACATTGTCGACGCCTTGTCCATACATCGCGAGGCGCTCCAGCCCGTAGGTTAGTTCGCCCGAGACCGGCGCGCACTCAATTCCCGCGACCTGCTGAAAATAGGTGAACTGCGATACCTCCATACCATCGCACCAGCATTCCCAGCCAAGCCCCCAGGCGCCAAGCGCCGGGCTTTCCCAATCGTCCTCGACGAAACGAATATCGTGGCGATGTACCTCGACGCCGATCGCTTCGAGCGAGGCCAAATAAAGCGCTTGGAGATCTTGTGGCGAAGGTTTCAGGATCACCTGGAACTGATAGAAATGCTGCAACCGGTTCGGATTTTCACCGTAACGCCCGTCCTTGGGGCGGCGCGAGGGCTGCACATAGGCGGCCTTCCAGGGGCGCGGGCCGAGCGCGCGCAGCGCCGTGGCCGGATGGAACGTTCCGGCCCCCATTTCGAGGTCATAGGGCTGGAGGATGACGCAGCCATGCCCGGCCCAGAAGATTTGCAGCGTTAAAATGAGGTCCTGGAAGGAGCGTTCGGGACCGGGCAAGCCGGAATTTCTTTCCTCTGCCGCGCCTGCGATCATGATTTGGCCTGTTCCATGAGTAGAGTTTTCGATTGGCGTCATTGATTGCGCGCCCCGTGCCGCGGCCGCGGCGAAGCGAACTGGCTGGCGGGAGGTCAACCCGTATAATATCGTGCGCGATATTTCCATCCTTGGATCTGGGCAACGGTCAGGTGGCGCCTATATTGTCAAGGCTAACCCACGCTGGGTTTTTGGCATCCATGGTTAGAATAAATTGTCGCCATAGGAGGACGGCCGGCGGGCGGTGATTTACCGATTGAACGACCGTCGTCCCGAAGGAGGGAAAAATGAAGCTTTTGAGAATAGCGGCCGTTGCGGCCTTGACTGCCTACGGCGGGATATTCACCGGTGCCGGGAACGCAGCGCCGGCAGCGGGCCTATTTACCGGGGCGCCAACTGTGCGGACCCTGGCCACGCCAGCCCCCGAAGCCTCCGTCGAAAAGGCTTATTATTGGCACCACCGCCATTATTGGCACCACCGTCATTATTGGTATCGCCACCATTATTGGCACCGCCGCCATTATTACAGGCATTACTATTGGAGGCCGTATTACCATCGCCACTATTATCACTATTGGCATCCGTATTATTGGTAATTCGCGAAGGCGTAGAAGTAATATTCATAAATACAGCGAGAGAAAGGCCGCCACGATAAGTCCGGCTTTTCTCTCAATAAGCCATGTCGGCATCGATTTAAAGCTGCATCCTTATTGATCAAATGAGTCCATTTGAGCGGGGCGCGCGCTAGAACCAAAAGACAGCTTGACCACGAAACTCATATAAAGCATGTTCAATAAGCTGTTTGCAGTGTTGTAAGTGAACAACTAATTTACATCATGTTGTGTGGCCGCGCGGCGATGCCGCCGGATACAAAAGCAAATGGCTATGCAACCTTCCGTCCTCGCGACTTCTAGGGAGAAAACAAAATGTGGGTCCCAGCCAAATTCGGAATTGCCGCGGCGGCAATTCTGGCCTCAACCTTCGGCTTTGCAACCCTGACCCAGGCGGCGCCTCCTGCCGGCACGGCCATCGTGGTCCAGAGCGCCCAAATGACTTCCGGGATTGATGGCCTGATCCAAAAGGCTCATCATATGGGTAAGATGAAGATGGATCACCACCACCACCACCACCACCACCACCACCACCACCACCACCACCACCACCACCACGAGGCGATGTAGGCGTTGCACGGCTTGCTTTGAAGGACATCGAGCGTCTTCGTGCGAACGAAGGCACTCTTTGCAACAATTAACGCAACACCGGCGCGGTTCACCATTCGATCGTTGCCATGCCCTTGTGGATGGCGTCGGCCGCTTCGGTGAAACCCTCTCCATCGTGAAGCACGAGTGGCGGCGCGATGGAGAGGGGCGCGCGACTGCCTTTTTTCCCGCGCACGAGAATGCGTTTTGCCTTGGTCTCGCGCCGCGGATAAACCGGCAAGACCGCGATACCGCCCGCGCGCCCTGCCAGAGTTTGCAGGATCACAGGCAAGGCATCTGGAGGATGGATCAGAATAAATAATCCGCCTGGCGCAACCAATGCCAGCGACGCCACGATCCAGGCGGCAAGAGTGCCCTCGGCCGGCAGCATCGCATGCGCGCGCCGCCTTCGAGGGTCGGGCGAAAGCCGCGCCCGGCTAGGGTCGAGAAAAGGCGGATTGGTAATGACGAGACCGGCGCTCTCATCCTGCAAGCCCGCACCGCGCCGGTTCGCCCTCGACAAAAGATCGGCTTCAACGACGTGGCCCCGTCCCGCGAGCTTATTTTGCAAGAGATTCGCGCGGGCCAATCCAGCGATGTAGGGGTCGTTCTCCAATAGGCTTATCCGCGCGCCGGGGCGCGTCACCGCCAGGGCCAAACCGGCGGCGCCGACGCCGGCGCCAACGTCGATGGCAAGGCCGCAAAAATCGGACGGAGCCGCCGCCGCCAGAAGCACGGCGTCGGTGCCGCAACGGTGGCCAACGGCTGGCTGACGAAGCAGGAGCCGGCCACCGAGAAACGCATCGGCGATGACCGGGACCGAGCGATCGTCAGCTGCTTCAGCCATTGCGCAATTCCGCGCCGAGCCCCGCATCCGCCAATGCCCTCCGCGCGCGCGCCGCGGCATCGGCCGCGACCAGCACCCGGCGCGGCAAGAAAGACAAAGATCCTTCGAGCGCGCTCATATGCCGATCGGCGACGAAAACCGCGAGGCCGATGTCCGCGAGAATTGCTTCAACCCGCGAAATCAGCACAAGGTCGTTGGTGCGTAGAAGTTCGATCAATCCACCTCCAATAGAATCGCGACGCTGCCAAATCCGCCATACGGAACACCATCGCATTGGTGTAACGATTTGGGTCTTTTATCAGCCCCGCGCGGCCCTTGCTTTGCCATATGTTCCGTGCTGAGCATAAAAGCAAACGAGGGTTTGCCCGTCAGTCCTTTGCGCAGGAAAACCGGTCCGGCGAGACCGGTTGGATGGCGCGCCTAGTTGCGAATTGCCAAGCCTCGCCCTAATAGGAGCGCTAAGCCGCGCCTAACTGAGTGCCGCCAATAGCCGGAGAATGCAATCTTGGGCGTTGTCATCCCCCTCGAAGAAAAAATCCAAGAACCCGGCATCGGCGGGCTGCTCGCCTTGGTCGAGCAGGATATGGAACGTGTCAATCAAACGATTCTCTCCCGCGCGGCCTCCGATGTTTCAATGATCCCCGAAGTCGCCAACCATTTGATTTCGTCGGGCGGCAAGCGGCTGCGTCCGATGCTGACCTTGGCAACCGCCGGGCTTTGCGGCTATGCCGGCGCGGGACACATCAAGCTCGCTGCTGCGGTGGAATTCATGCACACCGCCACTCTCCTCCACGACGACGTCGTGGACGATAGCGACATGCGCCGGGGCAAGCTCGCCGCGCGGATGCTATGGGGCAATGAGGCGAGCGTTCTCGTCGGCGACTTCCTCTTAGGTCAGGCTTTCAAAATGATGGTCGAGGTGGGCTCGCTCCCTTGCCTCGATACGCTCTCGTCGGCGGCCGCCGTCATCGCCGAAGGCGAAGTCATGCAGCTTTCCTCCGCCAAGGATACTGCGACGAGCGAGGATGATTATCTCGCGGTCATTCGGGCCAAGACGGCCGCCTTGTTTGGTGCCGCTTCGGAAGTCGGCGCCCTGCTTGGGCGGCGGCCGAAGCCCGAGATCGCGGCATGCCGCGGCTACGGACTGAATTTCGGCATCGCGTTCCAGCTCATCGACGACGCGCTCGATTACGGCGGAACATCGGCCAAACTCGGCAAGAACACTGGCGACGATTTCCGGGAAGGGAAGATAACCTTGCCGGTCGTTCTGTCGTTCCGGCGCGGTTCGCAAAACGAACGGGAGTTCTGGCGCCGCACCCTGGAGCAAGGCCAAATCGCCGAGGGCGACCTCGAGATCGCGATCGCGACCATGCACAAGCACCGCGCGCTCGCGGATACCATCGAGCGGGCCCGCCATTATGGCGCCATGGCGCGCGACGCCCTGGAGCTGTTTCCTGCCTCGGTTTGGAAATTCGCTTTGAGCGACGTGATCGATTTCTGCGTCAACCGGGCCTATTGACCGTCCCGTGTGCCGGTTGGCCGATGGCGAGCCGGTCTTTCCTTGGAAGGTGGCCTTGGGCGAGATAGCGTCCGCCGATCCGCCCCATTCTGGCACGCTTCCTCCCCGCCCACGGTAACCTGTTCTCAAGCTTACCCGGCAATAAACATTGCGGGCAGGCGGCATGCGCCGACGCCTGCGATGAGGGTGAGACGCGCATGGGGAATTCGCGGACCGGTTGGGCGGCGGGCGCCGTTGCGCCATGGTGCCTCGGCATGGCGCTTGCCATTTCGATAAGCGCTGATGCCGGCCAGGATGCCGTGGCAGGCGCGTCCATCGCGCCTATGTATCTGCTTTCTCCGGCGCCGCCCGCCGTATTGATCCCGCCACAACCGGCGGCGCTTGGCCTCGATTTTGACAGGTTCCCGGACGAGGAGCGAAAGATCTGGCGAGAGGCGAGTCTGTCGATCGGAGACGGCGAAGAATTCAAGCGCCTGCCCGATGAAATCGAACCGCGCGCCGACTTGAAACGCCATGCCCGGCGGTTTCCAGAAGTCGACCGCAGCAATAAGGGAGATCCCTTGGCCGGTCTACGGCCGGCATTCGACACGAGGCTTCTCGATTCCCATGGCCTCGCAAGCTTACGCGCCGAGGATCTGATTTTTCACCATGACGAAACTCAACCGGCGGGCGTCTTCGCGCTTCCGGACGGCAATGCATCCGGCCCCGTCAGCGGCTTCGAGCCATGGCCCGATGGCGATAGTCCGGTAACGGCGCATTCTAGCGCCGGGGCGTCGCCGGGACGGAACGGGTCCGCGATGACGATGCGGCCAGCCGCGATCGACGTGCGACTGATGCAGGGAG
Organism: Methylocella sp.; assembly: GCA_036560885.1. Classification (GTDB taxonomy): domain Bacteria; phylum Pseudomonadota; class Alphaproteobacteria; order Rhizobiales; family Beijerinckiaceae; genus Methylocapsa. The sequence continues at coordinate 16,923 of DATBQJ010000022.1, read as the reverse complement.
CGACGCCCGCGATCCGCCGCGCGATCACGCTCGGATCGGCGACGCCCGCCCAGGCGGATTCGGCACCGGTCGAGGTCGTAGCGCTCTCCGGGGTGCCCCAGACGCTCGGCATCGGCGAAATTCCGGCGCCGGGGGCGAAGCCAAATTACGCAGCGCTCATCGATCAGGACAAACCGGCGCGTGAAAATCGCTGCCTTGCAGAAGCCATCTATTTCGAAGCCCGCGGCGAATCCGAGGACGGTCAGGCGGCGGTGGCACAGGTCGTCTTGAACCGCGTCTCGAGCGGGCTTTATCCCGCGACGATCTGCGGTGTTGTCTACCAAAACCGGTGGCATTACAACGCTTGCCAATTCTCTTTTGCGTGCACGGGCAAATCCCTGCGCATCGGCGAACCCGATGCTTGGCAGCAGGCGGTCCGCATCGCCCGCGAAGTGACGAACGGCAAGATCTACGTGTCCGATATCGGCAGTTCGACCCATTTTCATGCCAATTATATCCGGCCGCACTGGGCAAGAAGACTTGAAAAAATGGACGTTATTGGGCATCATGTTTTCTATAAGCTAAGGCCTGGGCAGAGCTGATTGGTCGCAGTGTCGCGCCAGCCTCTCCGAATGGCCGCCCCGATTGATTTGGGTTTGCCTCTGGCGCCGGAATTTAAATTCTTACCGCGAAACCAGGTGCAAATTAGCCGGGGCAGCGCAAAATGGCCATGTTCGTGGCGAGTCATCGCCTGAACGCGCCAAGGCGGCCGAACTATCGCCTCTTGCACGGAAAGACGCTAAATGCCGATTGAGTTGAAGTTTGCCGAGAAAAATCAAGGCCGGCGATACCGTCGCCGCGCCTTGCGCGGGTTTGCGTTGCTGTTGGCTCTGGCGTTGGGTTTTCCGGCCGCGCTAGCGAGCGCACACGCGCGGGCGCGGGAAAATTTGGCCATCGCGGCCCCTTTCGAGGTCGGCGAAAGCCCGTCCGGCAATTATCTTGCCGCGCTGGTCGCGGGCTCCGAGCGCGATACCGTGGCCGCGGCGACTTTCTTTCGTGAGGCGCTGCGGTCCGATCCGCGCAATCCGAATTTGATAGAGCGCGCCTTCGTCGCCGCGGTCTCGAACGGCAATATGCAAGACGCCTTCATCCTCGCCGGCCGTGTGCTCGCGCGTGATCCTAACAATAGTCTGGCGCGCCTCGCCCTTGGCGTAAAGGCAATCAAGGCGAATCAGTTCGCCGCCGCGCGCACCTATTTTGCGAAGGGCGGCGGTGGCCAGCAACGCGACAATACCGCGACGCTGCTGACCGCTTGGACTTATGCGGGCGACCGCAACGAGCGCCAGGCGCTCGACCTCGTCGCCAAGCTCCGCGGCGAAAATTTCGGTGTTTTCCGGGATTATCATGCTGCCCTCATCGCCGATACCGCCCATGATTCGCGCGAAGCCTTGAAGCGGTACAAGGCTGCCTACGCCGCCGACAAGAACACTCTGCGCCTTGTCGATGCCTATGCCCGTTTCATGGCCCGCCGCGGCGACCGCGACGAAGCGCTGCGGACCTACGAGGCCTTCGACCAAATTCTCCCCAACCATCCAATCATCGCCGCCGCCCGCGCCGCCATCAAGGCCGGCAAACCGCTTGATCCGCTGGTCAAGGATGCCAGGGAAGGCGCGGCCGAAGTGTTGTATGGTCTCGGCGCGGCCGGCGGCCAGCAGGGCGACGAGCTCGCGGCCATGATCTACCTCAGGCTCGCGCTCTATCTCGCTCCGCAAAACAGCCTCGCCATCATCACCTTGGGCGATATCTACGAGCGCCTCAAACAGAATGAGCAGGCCATCGACGTATATGACATGGTGCGCGAAGACGATCCCTTGCGCACCACGGCCGATATCCAGACTGGCCAGATACTCGAAGCCTTGGGTCGGCCCGACGAAGCCGCGAAATATCTCACGCGCATCGTCGACGAAAATCCAAAAAACGAGGACGCCTTGTCGGCGCTCGGCAATCTGCAGCGCGCACACAAGCATTATGCGGAGGCGATAGAGACCTATTCGCGCGCCTTGTCGGAGACGGGCAAGCCCGAAAAAGCCAATTGGCCAATTTATTATTTCCGAGGGATTTCCTATGAGCGCGAGAAGAAATGGCCGGAGGCGGAAGCCGATCTCTTGCAGGCACTCGCCTTGTTTCCCGATCAGCCCATGGTCCTCAACTATCTTGGCTACAGCTGGGTCGATCAGGGCATGAACCTCGACGAAGCCTTCACCATGCTGCGCCGTGCGGTCGAACTGCGGCCGACCGACGGTTATATCGTCGATAGTCTTGGCTGGGCCAATTACAAACTTGGCCACAATGATGAGGCGGTGAAGCAACTCGAACGCGCGATCGACCTCAAACCTTCCGATCCTGTGATCAACGACCATCTCGGCGATGCCTATTGGCGTGCGGGGCGCAAACTCGAGGCGCATTTCCAGTGGAATCACGCGCGAGACCTCGATCCCGAGCCGGAGGATAAGGTCAAAATCTTGCACAAGATCGAGCATGGTCTCGACGAGGAGACGCGTCCAGCCGCTGCCCAAGCGGAACCGAAGAAAAACGGGGGGTGATCCCTAAAGGCCGGGCGTGGGAGCCTCAAGCGGCAAGGCATTGATGCGGAGAGCCTGAACGCGCCCGCGGATCCTTTTTCTCATGGCTTCGACCGCGGCATAAGTCTTGCCCCAAACCCTCACCGAACGCGCGCCCGCGAAAATCAATCTGACTCTGCATGTGCTTGGCCGCCGTGCCGACGGCTGGCACGCGCTCGAAAGTCTTGTCGCTTTGTCGCGCGGGGGCGATACGCTTGCCTTGACCTGCAGCGAATCGCTCTCGCTTTCCGTCGAGGGTTCGGCCGCTGCCGCCTTGGGCAACGTCGAAGACAATCTCGTGTTGCGCGCGGCGCGTCATTTCGCGCAAATTTATCCCAGCGCCCGGCTTGGCTCGTTCCATCTTGTCAAACGCTTGCCGGTGGCGGCGGGGCTCGGCGGCGGATCGTCGGATGCGGCGGCGGCGCTGCGTCTGCTAGCCCGCGCCAACGCGGTTGCGCTCGACGACTCGGGTATACTCGAAGCCGCGCGGGCAACCGGAGCGGACGTCCCTGTTTGTCTCATGGGCCGCGGACGCATGATGGGCGGCACCGGCGATGAGCTGGGCCCGCCGCTTGTGCTGCCGCCACTCATCGGCCTGCTCGTCAATCCGGGCCAGCCGGTCGCGACGAAAGACGTTTTCGCGCTGATGAAAATCGCGCCTGGCGCCGCGACCGGCTTCGGCGGACACCCGGAGATTTCTTCGAACATGCCAGCCGAGGCATTGATCGCGGCCCTGCGAAAGGGCCGCAACGATATGGAGGGCGCCGCGTGCCTGCTCGCTCCGATCATCGGCGATGTGCTAACTGTTCTTGGTGCCGCGCCTGGTTGCCGCCTGGCCCGCATGTCGGGGTCCGGCGCGACTTGTTTTGCGCTCTTCAAGGATTGCCGGTCCGCCTCCCGGGCCAAGAAAGCGATTCGTCGCGCGCATCCGTTGTGGTGGGCGAAGCTATGTGTTTTGGGTTGACGCGCGCGCTTTCGTTTTGCGACCGCGGCTCAGCGTTTTGGGTCGCGAGCCCTTCTACGCGCGTTCTCCATAAGATATGAATGTCATTCTACAAGGAGAAGTAACCAATGATGATCGAACTCTATGTCTTTCTGCCGAGCCCGCGCTGTTTCAAACCGATGGCAATTGCCAATCATCTCGGCCTCGATTGGGCGCCGCGAATCATCGATCTGACCAAGGGCGATCAGAAGACGCCGCAATTCGCGGCGCTCAATCCCAATATGCGGGTGCCCACAATGAAGGATGGCAATTATATACTGTGGGAATCAAATGCAATTTGCCAATATTTGGCGTTGCAGCGGCCGGAAAGCGGGCTGATGCCCAAGGATGATCTTGTCCGGATCGACGTAGCGCGCTGGCAGTTTTGGGACCTCGCGCATTGGGGACCATGCTGTGTGCCGCTCATCGGCGAGTACGTTATAAAACCCCATGTGATGAAGACAGGAGAGCCGGATATGGCCGCGGTTGCCAAGGGTACCGACCTGTTCCATAGCGCGGCGAAGATTCTCGATGGCGAGCTCAAAGGCAAGCAATTCGTCACGGGAAACACGCTCACGGTTGCGGATTTCTCGCTTGGTGCCATGCTGAACTATGCGGGGATGGCGCATTTCCCGCTTGAGCCTTATGCCGAGATCAGGCGCTGGTTTGCAACACTAAGCGCGTTGCCGGCGTGGCAGAAAACCGTGACGCAGACCGCGCTGCCGGCCGCTATCCCGGCCTGACTCTTGGCGGCGTGCCTTCATCTTGGCATTAGCTCGAAACCCGGCGGAGGCGCTGCTAGCGCCTTTGCGAAGGCAGCTACGGCGGAGCGCGCCGCCCCGCTGCCGCCTAGCCCGCATGCCGGGCTCCGGCGCCACCTGTTTTGCTCTCTTCAAGGATTGCAGGTCTGCGGCGCGTGTGGAAAAAGCGATTCGTCGCGCGCATCCGTTGTGGTGGGCGAAGACTTGCGTTTTGAGCTGAGGCACGCGGCTAAGAGCGTGATCGATTCAAGTGGAAGCGCTTGGGGTCTTTCGGGCACGCCTTAGTTGGATGTCTGCGATGGGTAGAAGGCCCAGGCTGCTTCAATAACTAGCCTGCGCTGGGGTCAGAAAGTCGCCCAACCCCAGCGGACCTCCTCAGTGAGCTACACCTGATTTGCCCTGTTCGGCGAGCCATTGACGAACGCCAGAACCTCGGCGACGGTTGTCTGCTCCGACGCAATCTGAGTGTCGAAGTCCTTGACGGGCGACCATGGCATAAGATCCGGCGGCGAAAAAGGTCCGCCTTCAAGGTGGGCGATGACCGCCCGGCTGATTCGCAATTGATCCTCGCCGCGCCTCGCCGCCAAATTAGCTTAAACGTTGGTGCTGGTCTTGCGTCGCAGCCGGATGACGACGTCCACCTTGACGATTTCATAGCCCTCCGGTGGCAGGACATCGCCCGCAAATTTCATTCCTTCGAGAGGAATATCCGCGATTTCGCCGGTATCCTCATACAAGAAATGGCTATGATCGCTGGTATTCGTATCGAAAACCGTTTTCGTGCCGTCGATGGCCAATCCGCGCACGATGCCGACTTCGGCAAAAAGGTTAAGCACGTTATAAACTGTCGCCAGCGAAGCAGGCATTTTCAAAGCATTGGCCTCCGCCGCCAAGGTATCGGCGGTCACATGCCTGTTGCCTTTGCTGAAAAGAAGTCTCGCAAGACCTAGCCGTTGACGAGTAGCCCGCAGACCATATCGCTCCAGAAGCGATCTATGCGGATATTTACTAGGCGGCGCGTCCGCCGCAAAACTACTTTGTGAAAATTCCGCCATCCTACAAGCGTCCCATAACGCTGCCCTTGGCGCCGCGCACCGCGCGGAATGGGGGCAACCCAGCTCGCGGCCAAACATTTGGCCAATCGCCCAATTTGACAATACTACATCGCCTTGCGAAATTATTCAATGCCATGATTTGGCGCTGCCTATTTGGCCGTTGGCGGCGATGGCTTGACGTCGGCGGCAGTCCGTTTCATGCATGAGTAACACTGGCCTCGATCGATGGCGATTTGGACCGTTCCACTTGGAGGATGCGTCAAGAATGACGCCGGCAGCAGACAATTCCGGGAGCATAACCTCGCAAGATGCGGCAAGTTTGCGCGCGTCGCCGCGGCTTTTCGAAAACGCACTGCTTGACAAATTGTCGCGCGTCCATTGGTCGACGCCGCTGTTTGTTTACTTGCCTTTGGTTTGCGTCCTCGCGGCTTTGAGCCTGAAAGCTTACGATGCCGGCCCCGTCCTTGGCGCCACGGCACTCGGTTATTTTATTTGGACCCTCATCGAATATTTCGGCCACCGGTTCTTGTTCCATTACGAATTTCCCGGCCGTTTCGGCGCCAAAATTCATTTCCTTATCCACGGCGTCCATCATGTACATCCCAACGATCCGCTGCGCCTCGTCATGCCGGTGTTGCTTAGCACACCGATCATGCTGATTGCTTATTCTGTGGTTCGACTTCTGTTCGGTCTACCTTTGGGGTATCCGGTGCTGATGGGTTTTATCGTCGGCTATCTCGCCTACGACATGGTGCATTACTATGTGCATCATGGCGAGCCCAGGACCCGATTAGGCCTGATGTTGCGGCGTCTCCACATGTTACATCATTTCCGCGATTCGACGCGCGGCTTCGGGGTCAGCGTGCCATGGTGGGACTATGTTTTTATGACCGCGCATGTACGCAAGGAGCGCGGCGGGGCCGTCACTTGAACGTGGAAATGGCGGGGGACCGGGTAGAGAATCCGAGCGGAGCTCCAAAGCGCCTCGGGGCGGATGCCAGCCAATTTTGAATGGCCCAACCGGGAAGTGGCCTCGACCAGATTAAGGTCGCTTTCCGTTGAACCGCTCTCACTGTCCTTGTTTTATTTTGGGGATCACCTCTTAACGGATCGTAATGCCCGTTTCGGCGCGCAATCGCCGCATAAGCGCGGGCGAGAGTTCGCCGCGCACGGGAAGTCCGTGGTCGCGCTCGTAGTGTTCGATCGCCTGCCGCGTAGCCAGCCCCGCCACGCCGTCGGGGTTCAGAACAAAACCCAATTTGACGAGCGCGCGCTGCGCCGCCAGCACCGGTTTGCTCCGGGCAGTGGGCGCGGCGGCCTCCTTGGCAGGCCGGGCGGGCGGCGCCTCCAGCAATTGCGAAATCTCGTCGTGCAGCGGAGGCGAAGTTACGCCGGCCTCTCGCGGATGCCCGGCAGCAGGGACCTCCAGCGGCGTCCTTTCAACCGGCTTGTCTAACTGGACAGGCGCAATGGCGGGCTGAGGCCGCGATGCGGGAACGGCAACCGGTCCGGCGATCGTTGGCTCTTTTGCGGGGGAAACCGGGGCGCCGCGCGAAAAAAGCGGCGCGGGATGGCGGGTTCTTTGCCAAACGAGCGCATTGACGAGGATTGTGATGGCCGTCACGACGAAAAATCCCGCGGCGAGAATGCTCAAATAGCGCCGTCCCCGCCGGCGGGAGCCGCGCTTTCTTGCGGTAGGCAGCTTTTCCCGCAGACGTTTCAGCTTCGAAGCCGATTCGGTCATAACAAAATCATGATCGGCGGCGGACAGGACTTCAGGCAATTTTCTTCACCGTCATTTGCTCGTAAAATTCATGCTGGCCGGCGCCGGGTACGTGCGCGATCGTCTCTATCTCGGCCCGGATTCCAACCCTGGCAGCCAAACTGCGGCCATCGAGCGGCAGACGGACACGGACGCAGGTTCCTTTACCCAGTTCGCTCGCAACCATGATCGTGCCCCCCTGCAGGCCGACCAGGCCGCGTACGATCGAGAGGCCAAGACCAATTCCTTCATCTTGGCGATCCGGCAAGATCTTGACCTGAAAAAACGGATCGCCGAGGCGGGCGAGGTCGGCTGCGGCGATTCCGATGCCGGTATCGGCCACCAGCATCAGAAGCATATTGGCATCGGATCGTGCACTGATCGTCACGCTCCCATCAGGGGGTGTGAACTTGACCGCATTAGAAAGCAGGTTCACGAGAATTTGGGTGCACACGCGCCTGTCGCCGGTGACCTCTTCGAGATTTGGCGGATAGGCGCGCAGAAGCTCGACCCCTTTGTTCTTGGCATGAAGTTTCACCATGTCGCAACAATGATCGATCAACGGCGCCACGGGGAAGGGCTCGAACTCAATCGCCAAGGAACCGGATTGGATTTTCGACAAATCCATAATCGAATTGACGACGTCGAGAAGATGCAGTCCCGACCGGTGAATGATTCTCGCGTATTCGCGTTGTGTCTCGGGATCGGGCGGGGCCAATTGCGGATCGCTGAGCAACTCCGAGAAACCGGCGATCGCATTGAGCGGCGTGCGTAATTCATGGCTCGCTTGGGCGAGAAAATAATCCTTGGTGAGGTTTGCTTCGGCGGCGGCGGCGCGGGCGTCTTCGAGCGCCGCCTCGCGAAGCTTGGCCTCCGTAACATCGCGAATGATGGCAACGACATCGCCGTCCTGGCTTCCCCCTTGGGCCTCGCAGTGATCCCCGCCACGGCGCGCCCGCATTTCGAGCCAAAGGAAAACTGGCTCGGCGTAGTCGCCGCGGTCGACCCGCGCGGTACCGCGCCAACGCAACATCGCGCCGGCCGTCACGGAGCCCGCGCTTGTGTCCGCGATGGTCTTCAGAAAAGCGGGTCGGTCGGCGACTTGGACACGTTCGAAAAAGCCGCGGCCGGTCAATGCGCTTGGCGGCAAGCCGAACAAGACCTCGCAATTCGAACTGACCGATGAGACCAAGCCAGACCGGTCGCAATTGAGGACGAGGCAACCCATGGTCTCGGCCAAACTATCGTTGCGGAAGCTTTGGATTCGGTTCGCATCGTGGCGCACGGTCCGGAGGCGGACAAATCCGGTGCCAACGGTCATGGCCGCCACCCAAGCCGCGCGCCAATCTAAAACCTGGCGCAGGAACAAACTTTCCCGGCGGGTCCGCTCGAGAGGAGTTGCCCGGGTGGCGGGAAGGACCAATTTTATGGTCCGGCCTTCGAGCCTCAGCAAAAAACCCAAAACACAGCTCCGCTTCGCGCCGCTTAGGGCTGGTCCCAAAAAAGTTCACAGCCTTTTCCGGCCAGGACCTGTCCCGACTTTTTGCTAGCGAGCGACCTCTTTCGATCCCATGAGTCCACGCGATCGGGACGCCCTCCAGAATCCGGCCAAGGATTTTACGGCGCCGGAAGCGTGCCAGACGCTTGTTAAGCAATTCCTCTTAAGTTTTAGGAAGCCAGCCACGCGCAGCTTTAACGGCCGGAAAATGTGTTCTATGGTATAGAAGGCGTTGCTAAGCGATGCGGGATGATGAGCAAAAGGTAAAAAAATCCAGCTGGAGTTGACGCGTAATGCGTGTCCCGAATTCGATTAAGCGGTGCTTAACCTTGATTCGGGTTGTCTCGCCAGGGGTTCACTAATGCTGTTCCTGCTTCGCTGCATATTCTGGCTTTCGATCGTATTTGCCTCGATCTCTTGGCCAAGTGATCCTCTTGCACCGGTTGTGACGAAGGCTAGCGCCGCGCGCCAGGTGCGAGATATCCTGAGCCAGACGCTAGGTATAGCGCAAGCAGGGGGCGGAAAGGCCTGTTTGCGCGCACCTGCCGCTTGTCTAGAGGGGGCGGCCCATTTACGCCGCATGGCTGCGGGATGGCACTCCGGCGGCAACAAGACGCCTCCGCCAACTTCTATGGATGTTGATGTGCCGGCCGCCGCTAATTAAGTGTAATAGGGCGAACCCCTCGACGGAAACCTTGCGCGGGCCGGGACAAGTGCTTGAAATCACCCCAAGGGTCCGGCACGACGTTTTCGCGAAGCTATGCGCATCGCGCTAGCAGGGAGTGTGACTTACCATGCCGGGCCTGCGGACCGCCACGAAGCTCGACGAGATCATCGAAAATTTCAATTACCTCGACGAGTGGGAGGATCGCTATCGCTATTTGATCGAACTCGGCCGCAGTCTCGAACCGTTGGACGATGCCGCACACAACGATAGAAATAAAGTGCGTGGATGCGCCAGCCAGGTATGGCTGGAGACCCGCGTCGCGGCAGATCATTCAGGGCGCCCCGTTCTCCATTTAAAGGGAGACAGCGACGCTCATATTGTGCGCGGGCTGGTGGCTCTTCTGCTGGCACTATATTCCGGCGAGACGGCAACGCGGATTCTTACTATCGATGCCCACGGCCTGTTCGAGAGCCTCGGCCTTTCGGCGCATTTGACGCAGCAGCGCTCCAATGGCCTGCGTTCGATGGTCGAGCGAATCAAGAGTGACGCGCGCGCCGTCGCCGTCTAACCGCAATTTGTCCAAAGGATATATGGTTGCGCTCGCGAATTTTCGCGATTCTCATCGGAAACGCCGAAGTTTTGGATAGGGCATCCTGTGGGTGGGGCTGACCACAAGCCGGGCACCGCCTCGCCATGTCCAGAAAAGCTATACTTTGATTGGCGTGCGCTCTTGTGGGGTAGTCTGCGGAACGCGCGGTCCGCGACCCAATATGCGGGCGCGAATCGCCACCAACGGCTCCAACCATAAAGTCCACGCCCGCCGCCTGTTCGCCCAAAGCCGGCCTCGCCATGGCAAAGCGTCCCGCGGAAGAGAATGGCCACCGGCGAGGCGGAGCCGATCCTGTCCGCCTACTTTTTGCGCCTGCGTTGCTGGCCAAGGCCCATCTGTTTGGCAAGATTTGAACGCGCCTTTGCGTAATCCGGCGCGACCATCGGATAATCGGGCGCGAGCCCCCATTTTTCGCGGTATTCGTCCGGAGACAAATTGTATTGAGTCCGCAGATGCCGCTTCAAAGACTTGAATTTCCGGCCATCTTCCAGACACACGAGGAACTCTCGCGTGACCGATTTCTTGGCCGGCACCGCTGGCTTTGGCGTTTCGGCCGTCGCAGCCATTGTGCCCGAGGTGACCCGCAGCAATGCCGAATGTACGTCGCCGATCAAGGACGGCAGATCGCTCGCCGGCACCGAATTATTGCTGACGTATGCGGAAACGATGTCCGCTGCTAGTTCGATAAAACTGTTAGAACTTGAGGATTCACTCATGGCGCTCGTTATCCCGAGGAGAAGGTGTCGCCGGCAGTATATGGGTAAAATACCGATAACCTAGTCATATACCCATGGTGACAAGACCGGCCGGACAAAGCTCATTTAAGCGATTCTTGCGAATCGACTTTCAAGAACTTTTGGCCTTTCTAAAGCCAACGCTTGGTTTCCGCAAGTAGCAATGCATACACTTTATTGCATTGACGCAAAAAAAGCGTTGAAAGATGCGGCCCGCGCGCGAATAACGCACCCTAAAGGCCGTAGCCCTTCCTAAACTATGCCGGGAGCGGCGCGGTACCCTTGGCGCTAGTAAGAAAGAACGATGGATGCGCAAGCTTAATTGGTCGGCTTCCCGCCCCAGGACGCCGCCAGCCGTCGAAAAACGCCGCAAGGAAACGACCCAGCATGGGGTTACACTGTGCGACGATTATGGGTGGCTGAAGGCCCCGAACTGGCAAGAAGTTCTGCGCGCCCCCACCGCTTTGCCTCGCGAAATTCGTGCCTTGCTCGAGGCCGAGAACAGCTACGCAGCGGCCATGCTCGCGCCGCTCGCCGGATTACGCGCCACACTTGTCAAGGAAATGCGCGGGCGGATCAAGGAAGACGATTCCGAGGTTCCCCGCCAAGACGGTCCGTGGCTATATTACGCCCGCCACGACAAGGGCGGCCAGCACCCGATCTTTTGCCGTGTCAAACGGTCCGGCGGACCCGAGGAGGTTTTGCTCGACGGAGACGCGCAAGGACGCGGCAAGGGCTTTTTTGACGTGGAGGCGGCCTGCCACTCTCCGGATCATGCTAAGCTAGCCTGGAGCGCCGACGAGACGGGTTCGGAACTCTATTCCATACGGATCCGCGACTTGAACTCCGGCCGGCCGGGCGGGAAGGGCCGCCCAAGGGACAGCGCGGAGGTAATTGCTGATACGGGCGGCGACCTTGTATGGATGACCGATTCGCTCGGCTTTTATTACGTGCGGACAGATGAAAATCACCGCCCGGCCGAAGTTTTCCGCCACCGGATCGGCAGCGATCCTTCGGCCGATGCCCTCGTCTTTGCGGAGCACGATCCAGGCTTATTCATTTATATCAGGCGCAGCCAATCGGGGCGCTTCGCGATCATTAGCGTCGAAGATCACGATACGTCCGAATGCCACCTGCTCGAACTTGCCGATGGCAATGCAACACCCCAACTCGTCGAGCCTCGCGCGCCGGGTCTGCGCTATGACGTCGAACATCGCGGCGACCGGCTTTTTATCCGGACCAACGTCGACGGAGCCGAAGATTTTAAAATCATGAGTGCGCCCTTGGCGAACCCCGGACGGGCATTCTGGATCGACGAGGTCCCCCACCGGCGGAGGTGCATGATCATTAATATTGCGGTTTATCCGGGGTACCTCGTGCGCATCGAGCGCGAAGCAGGAAGCCCGCGAATCATAATCAGGCATTTCGCAAGCGGCGAGGAACATGCGATCGCTTTTCACGAAGAAGCCTATTCGCTTGGCCTCGAAGAGCGTCTCGAATACGAGACGGAAACGCTCAGGTTTACCTATTCGTCGATGACGACGCCTTGGGAAACCTACGACTACAATCTCGCCACCCGCGAGCGGGCCCTGCGCAAACGTCAGATCATTCCCTCGGGACACGATCCTTCGCACTATGTGACGCGGCGGCTGTTCGCGGAGGCCTCAGACGGCGAACTAATTCCAATCTCGCTTCTTTACCGGTTCGGTACGCAGCTCAATGGATCCGCCCCTTTGGCTCTTTACGGCTATGGCGCATATGGCTCGCACGTGCCCGCTTCGTTTTCGGCCGATCGCCTCAGCCTCGCCGATCGCGGCTTTGTCTGTGCGATCGCCCATGTGCGTGGCGGCACCGATAAGGGCTGGCACTGGTACACCGATGGGAAACTTGGCAAAAAGCCAAACACCTTCAGCGATTTTGTATGCGTGGCAAAACATCTCATTGCCATGGGCTATACTGGCGCGGGACGGATCGTTGCCCAGGGCGGCAGTGCGGGCGGAATGCTTATCGGTGCCGCCATCAATCTCGCGCCGGAATTGTTCGCGGGCGTCATCGCAGACGTGCCCTTTGTCGATGTCTTAAATACGATGCTCGATGCGAGCCTGCCGTTGACGCCACCCGAATGGCTCGAATGGGGTAATCCGGTCGCCGACCCGGCCGCCTTCGCGGTCATGCGTTCCTATTCTCCCTATGACAATGTCGAAGCGAAACCTTACCCTCCGGTGCTGGCCCTTGGCGGCCTGACCGATCCGCGTGTCACCTATTGGGAGCCCCTGAAATGGGTGACAAAGCTGCGCGCCATGACGACGGGCACGGGTCCAATCCTCCTAAAGACCAATATGGGCGCGGGACATGGCGGCGCACCGGGACGCTTCGACCATCTGGAAGAAGTAGCGCTGCAGTACGCTTTCGCCATGGCCTGCGTCGAAGGCGGATTCGAGACCGCCACTTGATCGGCCAGGCCGACATTAAACTTACTTTTGAGATTCCAAGTACGACTTGAGTTCCGCCATGGATTTAAAATGAAACACCCCACGTTCCGATCGCGCTTCGATGGATCCGCCGGCATACATAACGTAAGTGGTTCCTTCGGTTTCGAAGCGGCCAACGATGGCGAGCCCTGGTTCGCCAGCCGACGGAGCGTCCGGGGCCGAACGTTGGCGCGGATCCTCTGCAGGCGGGGTTTCGGATTTAAACGGCGGGGCGAGATCGGAGCTTTCGGGTTCAATCGCACCGGGCGAAGTTAGCGCATCCTCTTTCCACGCATCCAGCGCCGGGTCCGGCTCGACGAGATGGTCCTCGCCGAGGATCGCATCGATTGAAGCTGCCTCAGCCGACCAGGCCTCCCGCGGTCCAGATTCCGTCACCGGTCCGCCGGGACCAGGGCGCGTTTCCTGAAGCTCTGTCTCGATAGGCGGCTCTATTGCTTTATCGTCGTCGAACAGTCCTGGTTCGCGCTCCGCATTCGATGCAGGTTCCGCGAGCGTCTCTGTGGCGGAAGCGGGCCGCGCTTGCCCTTCTTCTTCGGACGTTGCGGCTGCTGCCTCGCCTGGTATGACGATGCCCGGCTCATAGGGCGGCTCCATTGCGTCGCTGGAAACTCCTGGAGCGGCGCGCGAAATGATGGGGTGTCTTGGCGGGGCAAAATCAGGCTCGATCGTTCCCCTTGCGGAGGGCGACGCGCCACGCGGCTTCAAGAAGCTTCGTGCCGCAGCGAGATTGGGACGCGTTTGCCGCTGTGGCCAGCTTCGCAAGCTGGCGGCGGGCGGCATGACTGCCGTAGGCGTCCCCACTTCGGACACCATCGAAGCCTCGGGGTTGAACGCAAGGCCTGGTTCCGGGCGCAACTCGCCCGCATCATTTTCGGCTGCTCCCCGGGGCATCGGTGCCAAACCCTTCCCGCTTTTGAGAAGAGTATGAAGGCCGGAAAGTTTGTGCAAAATAAGCCCGAGTGCAATTGTCACTATCCCACTGGACAGTGCCGTTGCACCGGCGATGACACCGGCCCAGCCACGCTCGACCTGAATGATTCCAATGCCCGCGTAGATCGCAAAGGCACCGCAGAGCGAGAGAAGAGCTCCCAGTGCAAGAACCAAATAGCTCATTTTTTCCACCTTCGGTCCTAGAACCGAACCGGCTGCCCACGAAATCGCCCAAAAGCCTCGATCCCGGTTCGCGGTCACGCGTGTCACCCTGTCCCGGCTGATCCGCGGCACGGCTAAGCGCTTGCCGAGCCAGACCGGGCCGTCTACTGATAAAGCTGCATGGCCGCAACGCGATAGCCTCGCCTGGCGGCCAAAACCAAGGAGTTTCCTATGTCGTTTACCCTGCCCGATCTACCCTATCCCTATGAGGCGCTGCATCCCTACCTTTCCAAGGAGACGCTAGAATTTCATCACGACAAGCATCACGCTGCCTATGTAACGAACGCCAATAATCTTTTGAAGGACAGCGGTCTCGAAGGCAAGTCCTTAGAAGAAATCGTCAAGGAAACCTACGGCAAAAACGTGCCGCTGTTCAATAATGCAGCGCAGCATTATAACCATTCGGAATATTGGAAATCGATCAAGCCGAATGGCGGCGGAAAAGTTCCCGGCGCTCTCGAAAAAGCACTCATCGCGGCTTTTGGATCGATCGAAAAGGCCAAGCAGGAGTTGGTCCAAGCCGGTACGACGCAGTTCGGTTCCGGCTGGGCGTGGCTTGCGGTTAAGGATGGTAAAATTTCCGTCGCGAAGACAGGAAATGCCGACAATCCGCTGCTCCAGGGGGCAACGCCGATTTTGACGGTCGACGTCTGGGAGCACACCTATTACATCGATTACCGGAATCGCAGGCCCGATTACCTCAAGGCGTTTGTCGACAATCTCGTCAACTGGGACTATGTCGCGGAACGCTTTGAGGCGGCAATCAAATAGCCGGCCTGGGCCTACGACCCACATGAGCATTCCAAAAAATGTCATCGAAGCGATCGGGGCAACCCCTCTCATCAAACTGCGCCATGCCTCGAAACTGACCGGCTGCACTATTCTGGGCAAGGCGGAGTTTATGAACCCCGGCGGATCGGTGAAGGACCGCGCGGCGCTCGCCATCGTCAACGACGCGCGCGCGGCGGGAACGTTGCGGCCCGGCGGAATGATCGTCGAAGGCACGGCGGGCAATACCGGTATCGGTCTCGCGCTCGTCGCCAATGCCTTGGGCTACAAGACCGTGATCGTCATTCCCGACACCCAGAGCCAAGAGAAAAAGGATCTGCTACGGCTGCAAGGCGCGGAACTCATTGAGGTTCCGGCGGTCGCCTATTCCGATCCCAATAATTACGTGAAACTCTCCGGCCGCCTCGCCCTCCGGCTTGCCAAGGAATATCCGGCGGGCGCCGTCTGGGCCAATCAGTTCGACAATACCGCCAATCGGCAAGGCCATTTCGAGACGACTGGGCCAGAAATTTGGGATCAGACAGAAGGCAAGGTCGAAGGTTTCGCGTGCTCGGTCGGAACCGGCGGAACGCTGGCCGGCGTCGCCCTGGCACTGAAGAAAAAAAACCCCAAAATCAAGATCGCGATTGCCGATCCGATGGGGGCCGCCCTGTATTCTTATTACACATACGGCGAATTAAAATCATCCGGCTCCTCGATTACCGAAGGAATAGGCCAAAGCCGGATCACCGCCAATCTCAAGGATGCGCCGGTTGATCTCGCCTATCAAATCACCGATGAGGAAGCCTTGCCCATACTGTTCGATCTCGCCGAACATGAAGGCCTTCTGCTCGGCGGGTCGTCAGGCATCAATGTCGCGGGCGCGATCCGTCTCGCCATGGATCTCGGACCGGGCCACACGGTTGTGACCATCCTCGCCGATTCTGGCGTGCGCTATCAATCGAAACTCTTCAACCCGGAATTCCTGCGCTCGAAAAATCTGCCGGTCCCAGAGTGGATCGAACGCAAGCCGTCGATCATGCCGGACTTCGTTTGAATCAGGCCGTGGCCTTGCCAGCGGCCATTGCGTCTGGCACCTCGACCAGACGACCGGTCTTCACATCAAAGTAATAGCCGTAAACCGGAATATGGCCAGGCACCAGCGGGTGCGAGCGGATGCGTTTGACGTCGTCCACGACGCTTCCAGCAAGGTCCTTGAACGCCAGCCATTTCACGTAATGGCCGTGAACGCTGCCTGGGCCGCGCCCATGATCGTGCCAGCCTTTTTCGTCTATCGCCGCAGTTTCCAGGCTCTGTTCGAGGAGCCCGCTCATAATCTCGTCGTCAAAGAGAAGCATGCCGCAATCGGAATGATGCACGACAAACCATTCTTGAGTGCCAAGCAGCTTATAGGAAATCACCAGCGAGCGGATCGCATCGTCGCTGGCGCGCCCGCCTGCGTTGCGGATCACATGCGCATCGCCCTCCGAAAGCCCCGCATATTTCGCCGGATCGAGGCGCGCGTCCATGCAGGTGAGGATGGCGAATCGCCGCGCCGGCGGCAGCGCCAATTGCGATTTGGCGCCGAAACTTGAGGCGTAGATCTCGTTGGCCTTCAGAACTTCGGACAGAACCGGCATGTGTTTCCTCCCATCGAGCTGCGCGCTGACGCGCGCTAAATTGATCTTTGCTGAATCGGCTTTAGAGCGTTCGCCGCCCGCGTCATAGCCCGGATCGAGACGCTCACGTTCTTTTGATTTGTGCACAAACGCTTGTGCTGGCCGAACATATCTATTATTCTAGATATATGGAATCTGTACAAGCAATCGCTGCCCTCGCGGC
>DATBQJ010000021.1:0-12533 GCA_036560885.1 Methylocella sp. | reverse complement strand
CTTTGCCGAGGCGCAGAGAATCGCTTGCGCGGGACCGGCGGACCCGCTGCACTATAATCCGCTCTATATCCATGCCGCGGTTGGCTTGGGAAAGACCCATCTTCTCCAAGCCATCGCACATGCCGCCGCCGTGGCCAAGCGCCGGGTCATTTATCTCACCGCGGAGCGATTCATGTATGGTTTCGTTGCCGCCCTCAAGGCCCAGACAGCGATCGCATTCAAGGAAAGGTTGCGGGCGATCGATGTCCTCGTGATTGACGACATTCAATTTCTTCAGGGCAAGTCGATCCAGCAGGAGTTCTGTCATACTTTAAATGCCTTAATCGACTCTCGTCGGCAGATCGTAATCGCGGCTGACAGGCCGCCGGGCGATCTCGAAAGTCTCGAAGAAAGAGTAAGGTCGCGGCTAAGCGGCGGTCTTTGCATCGAAATCGGCGCGCTCGACGAGGCGCTGCGGATCGAAATTCTCGAAGCACGAATAGCGTGCGCCAAACTGGTGTATCCAACTTTCGAAGTGCCAGCCACGGTCGTCGCCTATGTCGCGAGCGTCATCCAAACGAATGGCCGCGATCTTGATGGTGCCGTCAACCGGCTGCTTGCACATGCGTCATTGTCCTGCTCGGGATTAGAAGGCACGCCGCTTTCGCTGGAAACCGCCGAACTCGCCATTCGCGATCTGGTGCGGACTCCGGACCCAAAAAAGGTCAAGATCGAGGACATCCAGAAACTGGTCGCGAGCCATTTCAATGTCAGCCGCGCCGATATTCTGTCCGCCCGGCGAACCGCAAGCGTCGTGCGCCCGCGCCAGATCGCGATGTATCTCTCCAAGCTCTTGACGCCGCGCTCGCTGCCCGAAATTGGCCGGCGGTTTGGGGGCCGCGACCACACGACCGTCCTCCACGCCGTGCGAAAGATCACCGGTCTGGTGACCGCGGACGGAGCGTTGTCGGAGGAGATCGAGCTTTTGAAGCGCATGCTGTTAGAGTGAGGCTGCTTCAAGGAACTCCATCCCGCCGCGACAGCAGATAGGCTCGGCCATGGAGCAAGCGGCGATTCGCATTATAGGTGTCGATCCTGGCCTGCGGAGCATGGGTTGGGGCATCGTCGAAGTTTTGGGATCGAGGCTCGCCTATGTGGCGAGCGGCATCCTTCATTCCAACCCCCAAATGCCGCTCGCAGCGCGCCTCCGCGAGCTGCACGAGGGACTGGCTGCCGTCATTGCCAAATATGCGCCCACGGAAGCCGCGGTCGAGGAAACCTTTGTCAATCGCGACCCGCAATCGGCCCTAAAACTCGGGCAAGCGCGGGGCATCGCGCTCGTAGTGCCGGCGCTCGCGGGCCTTGCCGTCGCGGAATATGCCGCCAATCTCATCAAGAAAACCGTGACCAGCACCGGCCATGCTGAAAAAGCGCAGATTGCGATGATGGTGAAAATGCTTTTGCCCGGAAGCGGTGCGCAAGGCGCCGACGCGGCCGATGCGCTCGCCGTGGCGATCACCCATGCGCGGGTCCGGCCCTGGGCGCGCAATCTGGAACCGCTCGCCGGGCCCTAGCCATTCATGCAAACCGGGACAAACAGCTCTTGTGATAAATGTTGGTTGGCTCCAAAGAGCTCGCTCAAGCCACGGCGTCATCCCGCGAACCAAAACATTCGGTCAAGATGATCGGCAAGCTCAACGGCATCGTCGACTCCCAGGGCGAGGATTTCGTGATCATCGACGTGCAAGGCGTCGGCTACATAGTGCATTGCTCCGGGCGCACGCTGCAAAAGCTGCCGCCCCCCGGCGAGGCGGCGGTGCTCGCGATCGAAACGCAAATGCGCGAGGATTCGATCAAACTGTTCGGCTTCGCCTCGGAGACCGAACGTGACTGGTTTCGCTTGCTCCAGTCGGTGCAAGGGGTCGGCGCCAAGGTGGCTCTCGCGATTCAAACCGTTCTCGATGTTGCCGGGCTTGCTTCCGCGATCGCCTGCCAGGATAAGGCGGCTCTCGCCCGGGCGCCCGGGGTCGGACCGAAGCTCGCGGCGCGAATTGCTTCGGAATTAAAGGACAAGGCAGCCGTTTCGGGCGCGACGGATGCAGTGGCCGCGTGTGCCGGGCGCGATGGCGGCCAGCCCGTCGCGGTGCAAGACGCCGTCTCGGCCTTGGTCCATCTCGGTTACGGTCGGCCGCAGGCCGTGGCGGCGGTGGCGGCTTCGGTCGCGGCACTTGGCGAGGGCGCGGCCGCCTCCGAACTGATCCGTCACGGCCTCAAGGAACTCGCGCGGTGATCCCGCCCCCCGCAATCACGCCTTGCCATAATGCGCGGCTTCGGCATTGGCATCGAGCGGCCAGCGCGGCCTTGCCGCAAAGGTCATGTCATCGACGAGGCCGAGCGACAGCCGCTCGATTCCCGCCCAGGCGATCATCGCGCCATTATCGGTGCAAAGAGACGGTGGCGGCACGACGAGCCGCAAGCCGGCCTCGCCACAAAACCGCGTCAGCGCCCGGCGAATGGCGCCATTGGCGGCAACTCCGCCCGCCACGGCTATGGCGGTGGGATGGCCGGTGGTATCGCGAAAAAGCCGCAGAGCCACGCGGCAGCGGTCGATGATCGTGTCGACCACCGCGGCTTGGAAAGAGGCGCAGACATCGGCCACATCGGCGGCCGTCAAGGGCCCAGCGCGCTCCACTTCCAGCCGGACGGCGGTCTTGAGTCCGGAAAAAGAAAAGTCCGGTTCCGGCCGGCCAAGCATCGGGCGCGGCAGATCGAACCGCTCGGCATTGCCCTCCACCGCCAATTTCTCGACCCGAGGTCCGCCGGGATAGGCAAGCCCCAGCATCTTGCCGACCTTGTCGAAGGCTTCGCCCGCCGCATCGTCCACCGTCGAACCGAGCCGGAGATAGTCTCCGACGCCTCTCACCGCAGCCAATTGGGTATGGCCGCCGGAAACCAAGAGCAGCAAATAAGGAAATGGAAGTTCGCCTGTCAGCCGCGCCGTCAACGCGTGCGCTTCGAGGTGGTTTACCGCGATGAAGGGCCTTCGGCTCGCCAAGGCCAAGGCTTTCGCCGTGATCAGCCCCACCATGACGCCGCCGATTAGACCTGGCCCCGCCGCCGCCGCGATCCCGTCGAGATCGGCTAATTCGAGCCCGGCGCCGCCGAGCGCGCGCTGCACTAGCCGGTCAATCGTCTCGACATGAGCCCGTGCGGCAATCTCCGGCACGACACCCCCGAAGGCCGCGTGCTCGGCGATCTGGCTCATGATCTCGTTCGAGAGAATTTCGCCGGAACCGCCTGGCCGCAACTCGACGATGGCGGCGGCGGTTTCGTCGCACGTTGTTTCAATGCCGAGAACGCGCATGGCTCTCCTTCAAAGTCTTTCCGATGGATCGCCGACGGTCAAAATTTGGAATTTGCCGCCAGCCGCATTACTCTTCAACCTATAGAACCATCGCAACCAATAGGGAAATGCGCCGATTTCTGCCTCTGCATCGCGATTAGGCGTTGCTCTTCCTGTGAGAGTAGGGACGCGGGGCAGCCCCTTGGCGCTCACCCAGACGCGTGAGCTCAAGAATTGCCTCATGGCGGCGCATGGCCTCGATGCTGCGGCCATCGAGATCGCCACCATCAAAACCAGCGGCGACATGATTCTCAACTTGCCGTTAAGCGAAGCCGGCGGCAAGGGGCTTTTTACCAAGGAGCTCGACCTTGCCTTGGCTTCCGGCAATATCGATATGGCCGTGCATTCGGCCAAGGATTTGCCGACATTCTTGCCGGCGGAGATCGAAATCTGCGGTTATCTTCCCCGCGAAGATGTGCGCGACGCGTGGATTTCGCCACACGCGCCGCATCCGCTAAAACTTCCGCCGGGCAGCGTTGTCGGCACCGCCTCGCTGCGGCGGGGCGCCATGGTGAGAAGGCTGCGGCCGGATGTGCGGATCGCGCTGTTGCGCGGCAATGTCGAGACGCGCCTCGCCAAGGTCGCGAAAGGCGAAGCCGCCGCCACGCTGCTGGCGCTTGCCGGATTGAAGCGCCTCGGCCTCGAGGCGGCGGCAACGAGCGTGCTCGACGTGCGGGAATTTGTTCCGGCGGCGGGTCAGGGTGCGATTGCTATCACCATACGGAGCGGCGATGATGCCACGCGGGCACTCCTCGCGCCAGTTTTCGATGCGGCAACGGGGATTGCGCTTACGGCGGAGCGCGCATTTTTAAGGATCCTCGATGGTTCCTGCAAGACGCCGATCGGCGCCTACGCGCGGGTCGAAGCGGATAGCATCGCATTTCACGCTATCGTGTTAATGCCTGATGGTTCGGAGTTTTTCGAGACAGCGGTGTCTGGGCCAGTGGCCGAGGCGGCATCGCTCGGCGAGGCGGCCGGGCGTGACCTCGCCGCGCAAATCCCGGCCGGTTTTTTCGATCCTTAGTGTTATGTCCACACGAGAGCGGTGGTTTTTGAGGTTAGATCGTGACGAGGTGCCAGAACCCGGCGAATTACTTGAACTGGCGCTGCGGGAGAAGTGCGTTTTGTAAAACGGCTCTTCCGTCTTTCCGCTTGATGAATCCCGTTGGGCTGGGCAATCTGCGCTGCGGGCCTGCTAATGCAATAGAGACTGTGGCGCTGTTGCTTCCGCCATGTGGTGAAACAAGGGCCAACATCGACAACATCGTCATCAAAGCTCTTTCGGCCGATTTCCGGGAAATGACGATCGATATCGAGGTCAATGATGTGAAGCATTTGAACACCATCATCTCGCATTTGCGGGCGAGGCCGGTGGTTAGCAAGGCCGAGCGGGTGAACGGATGTATTGGGGCGCGCATGCCTCTTTGTCGCTTGTCGCAGAGGGGACTCAAAGTTGGCTTGAAAGCTTTTTACTTGAACAAGACGTTCGTGAGTTTTATAATTTAGGCAGGGGAAGGTGACATGAAGGAAGCACCCAATACGGAACTATTCTCTGCGTATAAGGTTAAAGTGCAAAATCAGCCAGATATTCATAACGGTCTCCATGCCTATTTGGTTGAGAGCAATGCTCCAGATAATATAGACGAAATTGATCATTGCGACAACAACATAAAGTATAAAGGACAATATAAAGATATATTAACGCAACTTAAGGTAGACGGCGATGGCGGGTTTATTGAAGAAATTGCGAATACATTAGATAATTCTAAAAATCCCACACTTATTATTAGCGTGCATGGATTCAACAATCCTCCAGAAGTTATATTGCCCGGATTTTGGAAGTCATTTGAATGCGTGCATGCCGATGATAAAGTAAATAATAAAGATGTTGTTTGTATAGGATACCGCTGGCCTTCTGAAGCTATACTTGCTCCTAGACGAACTATATTTAAATCAGCTCCTAATTTTCTGAAATTATTATTCTATTTCGGTATAATTTTATTATCTATTCTTATTATTACTTTGATACTCACATGGTACGAGCATTCTACGGGTGCAATCGAGCATGAAACAACCATACTTGTAGGAATTGCCGATCCTCTCGCGGCGTTAGCTGTCACCTTAAGTTTCGTGTCGATTCCTGTGACTCTATTTCTTTTGCGGCTTTCTGTATACTTTCGAGATGGATACAGAGCGACCTCGTTCGGTATACCTGATCTGGTCGAAATCATCAGGCAAATCGACAAAAAATTAGATGAGAGACATAACCGCCACTGGTTATCGAGGATAGGCGGGCAACGCAATCGTGTGCAGTTATCCTTCATTGGTCACAGTATGGGATGCTATGTTGTGACTAGCGTGGTCCGCATTCTTTCTGATGTTTTCGATCCAGCCACTATGAGAGAAGGTTTGAATAAGAGCCACGCTCCCGCTGAAGAAGAGGATGACAAAGAAAAATTTTCTAAAATTGGTCATGTGTTTAAGTTAGCGCAACTCATACTTGTTTCTCCTGATATTCCAGCAGAAGCCCTGATCACCAGCAGGGCCAACTTCCTTTCCAACTCATTAAAAAGATTCGAGGAAAAATATCTATTTAGCAATGAAGGAGATGAAGTTCTCAGGCAAATAGCCACCGTTGCAAATTATTTTTCATTCCCAACAAAAAACAACAAGTTTGGTTATCGGTTAGGAAATGTATGCCTGCCTGGGAAGCTATGGGGCATAAGCAAGGGAGTTGAATGGAGTGACCTGACAATCGGGGATATGACCATCTCTGAGATTTGTGCAGAACTTGGTATAAGACGACCAAGCGATCTTAAGCATGACCTACCAGCTCAAATTTCATATTTCGACTGCACCGATTGTGTTGACAATTTAGAAAAATGTGGTGAACGAGGGATACTTACCTTAGCCAGTCGCGGGCATCCTATGAAAAATACGGGATATAATCATCTATTGCTTCTCCTTCGTTACCTTTTACCTCCTGAATCTTGTTTGCGTGTCGATGTCCATGGTGGATATTTTCGATCCCCCTTTTTGAGCAAACTCATCTACCGCTTAGCTTGTCTTGGGTACGAGAAAACAAAGGAGGCATATGGGGGAGAAACTCAAATGAATGAGGAATGCTCGAAACATCAGGTGAAAGCATTGTTAGCATTGAACCCAAAGGTGAATGGCACGGTAAATAGCTGATGCTGTCTTCGCCTCCCCTCCGCCTCGGCGTCAATGTCGATCACGTCGCCACCTTGCGCAATGCGCGGGGCGGCGCCTTCCCCGATCCGGTGCGCGCGGCGCTGCTTGCCATCGAAGCGGGCGCCGACGGCATTACCGCCCATTTGCGCGAGGACCGGCGCCATATTCGCGACGAGGACATGGCGCGGCTGAAGCGGGAGATTTCGAAGCCCCTGAACTTCGAGATGGCGGCAACCGACGATATGGTGGCGATCGCCCTCGATACACGGCCGCATGCCTGTTGTCTTGTGCCGGAAAAACGCAGCGAGCGCACGACCGAAGGCGGCCTCGATGTCATAGGCGGCCACGATCATTTGAGAATCGTCACCGCCGAACTGCTCAAGGCCGGCGTGCGCGTCTCACTCTTCATCGAGCCGTCGTTAGAGGCCGTGCGGGCGTCGCGCTCCATCGGCGCGCCGGTGATTGAATTTCATACCGGCGCCTGGTGCGACGCGCTGACCCATCACCAAAGCGAGCGCGCCGCGCGCGAATTTGCACGCATCAAGGCAGCGGCCGCACTGGCCAGCGGCCAAGGGCTCGAATGTCACGCCGGGCATGGCCTCGATTTCGCCACGGCAAAAACCGTCGCGGGCTTGCCGGAAATTGTCGAACTCAATATCGGGCATTTTCTGGTCGGCGAGGCGGTCTTCATTGGACTTAGCGCGGCGATCGCCAAGATGCGCGCGGCGATGGACGAGGGGCGGCAGCGAGCGGCTGGCCAGGCGTACCAAACGTGACCAAATGATCATCGGCTTTGGCAACGACCTTTGCGATATCCGCCGCATCGAAAGTTCGCTCGCGCGCTTTGGCGAGCGGTTCGTTCAGCGCTGCTTCACCGAAATCGAGCAGCGGAAATCCGACGGCCGCGCCGGCCGCGCCGCGTCTTACGCGAAGCGCTTCGCCGCCAAGGAGGCTTGCGCCAAGGCGCTCGGCACCGGGCTTCGCGCCGGCATCGGCTGGCGCGACATGGGTGTGGTCAATCTCGCATCCGGCCAGCCGACCATGTGCCTCACGGGCGGCGCGGCGGCGCGGCTTGCCGCCCTGACGCCGCCGAGCCACCAGGTCTTTATCCATGTGACCCTGACCGATGAATATCCTTTGGCCCAGGCGCAAGTGATCATCGAAGCGATCGCAAATCGCGTCCCTTGGCGCGGTGTCGCAGGCGCCGAATGATCGCCGCGATTTCGGCGTTGGCTGGATCGGCCGGGCAGTTGCGGCAGTTCTCGACCCGCGTCTTCCGCTTGAAATCATGGACGATCGTCATGCTCTACGAGGCCCGCCACGGGTCTTCCGTGCGGGCGAGCGGTCGTCCGATCAAACACCCGCCGCCTCGATCGCCTTGGCGCGCTGGAGCGCCGGGCGAGCAAGACAGCGGTCCACATAAACGCGCAGCACCGGCCG
The DNA here is from genome assembly GCA_036560885.1 of Methylocella sp. Classification (GTDB taxonomy): domain Bacteria; phylum Pseudomonadota; class Alphaproteobacteria; order Rhizobiales; family Beijerinckiaceae; genus Methylocapsa. Next base: position 4,519 of record DATBQJ010000021.1, on the reverse strand, counting down.
CGAAGGAACAAGCTTAAAGATATCGATCCCGAAATGGAGGTCGAGGCCGATCATGACGTCGGCCGCCGAGAACCGCTCGCCGAGCAGCCACGGGCCCGCCGCAACCGCCGCTTCGAGCACGTCGAAGACACGATCGAAGTCGCCAAATCCCGCTGCCTCTGGTCTGATCGACACATTGGCGGACTTCGCCAAAAAGGCCTGCTCGACACAGCCTGGCGAGAAAAACAGCCATCGCAAATAATCTCCGCGCGCGGAATCCCCAAGTGGCGGCGCAAGGCCCGCTTCGGGTTGAGCTTCCGCGACATAGGCGCAAATGGCGCCTGACTCCGCGACGGCAACCGGCCCATCGGTCAGGGCGGGCACTTTCGCCATCGGATTGATCGCACGAAATTCCGCGCTCTTTTGTTCGCCCGCCAACAAATCTATCCGCACGCGCTCATAGGAAACGCCTGCCTCTTCGAGCATCCAAAGAGCCCGCAGCGAACGCGTGCGCGGGGCCCAATAGAGCTTCATCATAAGCGCCTCCGTCTGGTTGAAATAATCACAGATGCTCCACCGCAACAATGCCGGGGATCGCCTTGAGCGCGCCCGCGACTTGCGGCGAAACCGAAAATTTGCCGGGAAGTTTTATTTCGACCTCGCCGTTATTCGTCAGCAGCACCAGCGACACTTCGCCGTCGCCCCGCGCGGCAAGCCGGCGGGCGATCTCGCCCAGCGGATTCTTGTCGCGCAAAAAAACCCGTAACCCCGTTCCGATCCGGCTCGCCGCGATGTCCAAGGGTTCCACCGAGACGATGCGGGCCCGCACCTCCTCGCCGTCAAGATTGGCTTGCAGGCCAACGAGCACGCAGGCACCTTTCTCCAAGGACTCGCGATATTGATCGAGACCTTCCTGAAACAAGATCGCTTCATAATGGCCAGATTGATCCGAGAGATAAACGATCGCCATTTTCGTGCCGGACTTGGTCCGGCGCTCGTGCCGCTCAAGCACTGTCGCGGCAAGCCGCGCGGCGGACGCGCCCTGCTTGACCGCGCAGGCGAACTCGGCAAAACGCTGCACCCGCAACCGCGCGAGAACCGCGGCATAGGCGTCGAGCGGATGCCCGGAGAGGAAGAATCCAACCGAATCGAACTCGCGCCGCAGCCGCTCGGCGAGCGGCCATGGCTCGGCCTTCGGCAACACTATGGGGTCAAGACTTTCGCCACCGAACAGGGCGCTCTGCCCGGCGAGCTGCTCGTCCCGGCGCCGCTGCGCCGCGGCGAGCATTGCTTCGGCGCCGCCAAAAACCCGCGCGCGGTTGGCTTCGAGTTCATCGAAGGCACCGGCAGCCGCGAGACTTTCAAGCACACGCTTGTTGATGTCGCGCGGGTTGAGTTTTGCCGCGAAATCGGTCAAATCGCGAAACACGGCCTTCGTCCGGTGAGTTGTTTCGTCGCTACCATTGACCGCCGCAAGCGCGCGCGCGTGCGCCTCACCAACGCCTTTGATCGCCGATAGCGCGTAGCGGATCGCCGGTTCGCCATTGCATTCAGCAGGCTCGAAATCGGCGCGCGACGTTTGCACCGAGGGCGGCAAAACCACGATCTTCAACCGGCGCGCCTCGTTGCAGAATTCGGCAAGCTTATCGGTGTTCGATTTGTCGAGCGTCATAGAGGACGCGAGGAATTCGACCGGATAATTCGCTTTGAACCACGCGGTCTGATAGGCGATCAGCGCATAGGCTGCCGCATGGCTCTTGTTGAACCCATAGTCGGCGAATTTGGCGAGAAGGTCGAAAATCTCATCGGCCTGGGCTTTGTCGAGACCGCGTTCGGCCGCGCCGGTGATGAAACGATCGCGCTGCGCGGCCATCTCGGCCTTGATCTTCTTACCCATGGCGCGGCGCAAGAGATCTGCCTCGCCCAGCGAAAATCCAGCGAGGACCTGGGCGATTTGCATCACCTGTTCCTGATAAATGATGACGCCAAAGGTCTCCTTGAGGATCGACTCGATCCTCGGATCGATGTAGGCGGGCGCTTCTTCGCCGCGCTTCGCCGCGCAATAGGCGGGGATATTCGCCATCGGGCCTGGCCGGTAGAGCGCGACAAGCGCGATAATGTCCTCGAAGCGGTCCGCCCGCATGTCGGCCAGAACCTTGCGCATGCCGGTGCTTTCAAGCTGAAAGACACCCACCGTTTCGCCGCGCTCCAACATCGCGTAGGTTTTTTTGTCGTCTAACGGAATTTTTTCAAGGTCGATCGCGATCCCGCGCCTTTTTAAAAGCTTGAGGCAGTTGGCGATGATCGTCAGCGTTTTAAGGCCTAAAAAATCGAACTTCACGAGGCCCGCCGCCTCGACCCATTTCATGTTGAACTGGGTTGCCTGCATGTCGGACTTCGGATCGCGGTAAAGCGGCACGAGTTCTTCCAGCGGCCGGCCCGCGATGACAACCCCGGCCGCATGCGTTGACGCATTCGAATAAAGCCCCTCAAGCGCCTGCGCGATCTGCAGCATCTTTGCCACGCGGGGCTCCGCCTTGGCGGCTTCCTTGAGACGCGGCTCCGATTCGATGGCTTGTTTGATGCTCACCGGCGCCGCCGGATTCTGCGGCACCATCTTGGCAAGTCTATCCACCTGGCCGAGCGGCATTTCGAGGACGCGGCCAACATTGCGCATGACCCCGCGCGCCAGGAAGGAACCAAAGGTAATGATCTGCGCGACCCTATCGTCTCCATAGCGGTGCCGGACATAGGCAATCACTTCGTCGCGCCGCTCCTGACAGAAATCGATATCGAAATCCGGCATCGAAACGCGTTCCGGATTGAGGAAACGCTCGAACAAGAGACCGAAACGGATTGGATCGAGACCGGTGATCGTGAGCGCATAAGCAACGAGGGACCCTGCCCCCGATCCGCGTCCGGGTCCGACCGGAATATCATGGGATTTAGCGTATTTGATGAAATCCGCGACGATCAAAAAATAGCCCGGAAAGTTCATCTTGACGATCACGTCAAGTTCGAAGGCAAGCCTCGCGCGGTAATCGCCGTCCGTGAAACCGGGCGCCGGGCCATGTGCGGCAAGACGCGCCGAAAGGCCTGCCGCCGCCTCGGCGCGGAGTACTTGCGCCTCCTTTTCGATTCCGCCATTCGCGGCAAAACGCGGTAGAATCGGCTTGCGAGTCAGCGGCCGGAAGGCGCAACGCAGCGCGATCTCGACGCTGTTGCGGGGCGCCTCCGGAAGGTTGGCAAAAAGTGCGGTCATTTCCGCGCGCGTCTTGAAACGATGCTCGGGCGAAAGCTGGCGGCGGGCGCCGTCGCTAACGACGGTTCCCTCGGCGATGCAAAGCAAGGCATCATGCGGCTCATAGTCGGAGGCCGCCGCGAAAAACACTTCGTTGGCCGCAACAAGGGGAAGCGAGGCGCGATAGGCAAGGTCGAGGAGACGCGGTTCGATCGCGCGTTCGGAGGCAAGCCCGTGGCGCTGGATTTCGACGTAGAGCCGGCCGGGAAACAGCTTCTCGAGCGCCGCCGTGCGAGAAAGCGCCAATTCTGCCCGGTCATGTGCGAACGCCCGATCAATGGGACCGTTTGGGCCGCCGGTGAGCGCGATCAGCCCTTGCGTTCGCCCATCGAGACGCGGAAGGCGGACGTGCGGCGTGTCCCCCGGTTCAGGATCGAGCCAGGCGCGCGAGGCAATATGCATCAGGTTCGAATAGCCGGCGGCGTCCTGGGCTAAGAGCACGATGGAGGCGTGGCAAGCGCTCACCTCGCCGCGCGCCCTTGCCCCGCCGTCGTCACGAAAGTCGATGGCGATTTGCAGGCCGATGACCGGCTGCACCCCTTCTTTCGCCAGTTTCTGGGAAAACTCCAGGGCGCCGAACAGATTGTTCGAATCGGTAATCGCCAGCGCCGGCATCGCATCGGCGATGGCAAGTCTCGCTAGCGAGGCGACCGAAATCGCTCCCTCGCGCAGCGAATAGGAACTGTGCACATGCAAATGCACGAAGCCAACATCGCCGAGGATGCGGCTTGGGCCGCCTGCGCCGCTAGTCAATCACCGGCACCGGGTAAGCTAACGCCCCGATATTTCCCTTGTTATCTAGGAAATTCGCGTGGCACACGACGTGATTTTCCGAGACGGCGGGGATGCTTGCCGCAACGCACAGGGTGAGCTTTCTACGCGTCTCGATGACCTCCTCATACGGCAATGCCCCCCGCAAGCAATTTCTTCGCTGCGGTCTCTTTAAAAGCGTCGCGGGGAACACCGTCAAGGTCCCCAATTACATCAGTGAGCTTGCGTAGCGGCACCTCGTACACCCACCACAGTTCTACTGCACCAGGGTCCACTGAAAGGCCGAAACGGCCTGACCGCCGACGTTCGCGAGGACGGTACCTCCGTTCATTTCCCAGATCGTCATGGTCCCGTTCGTATTGCGCCAAAGAATGTCGGACTTGCCGTCGCCGTTGAAGTCGCCGGTACCGGCTATGGTCCAGGCGTTGCTAACGACCTGACCGCCGACGCTCGCGAGAACGGCACCTC
>DATBQJ010000020.1:0-5362 GCA_036560885.1 Methylocella sp. | reverse complement strand
AAGCCATTGCCATCGAGGCTTTAAGCTTTCTGGCTGCGGATCCTTCGCGGCTTCAGCGTTTTTTAGCTCTATCCGGCATTAGCTTGGAGAATTTGCGGGTAGCGGCGGCGGAATCCGGATTTTTGGCCGCGATCCTCGACCATCTCGCCTCCAGCGAACCCCTGCTCCTCGCCTTTGCCGCAAACACTGGGCACGCCCCGCCAACGATCGCCAGGGCGCGGGATATTTTGTCACCCCCTTTGGAAATGCCGTGAGGCTGGGGCCGCTTGCGAGCCCGTGCTAAGTAGCATAACCTTAAACTGGAGCCTTGCATGGTCTGGCCTCTGCCGCAACACCCAAAATGCCAACCCGCGCATGCAGATGACGCGCCTGCCGCCGCCCCGCCGTGAAAAAACTCGATCTTACCGTGCGATTGCGGCGCAACCGCAAGACGGACTGGACCCGCAGGCTCGTCCGCGAAAACTCCTTGACCACGGACGATCTCATTTGGCCGGTTTTCCTTTGCGAGGGCGCAAACACAAGGGAGCCCGTTGCCTCCATGCCCGGCGTCGAGCGCCTCTCCGTCGATGAGGCGGTACGCGCGGCGGCCGAGGCAGCAAAACTGGGCATTCCGGCGCTCGCCCTGTTTCCCTTTACCACGCCTGTGCTGCGCAATGCACAGGCGAGCGAGGCGCTCAACCCCAAGAATCTCATCTGCCGTGCTTGCCGCGCGATAAAACGCGAAGTGCCAGACCTTGGCCTCATCACCGATGTCGCACTCGATCCCTACACCAGCCACGGCCATGACGGGATTTTGCAGGGCGAGCGGATTGTTAATGACGAGACGGTTTTTGTCCTAGTGGACCAAGCCTTGAACCAGGCGCGCGCGGGCGCCGACGTCATCGCACCTTCCGACATGATGGACGGCCGCGTTGGCGCGATCCGCGCCAGCCTCGACGCCGAGAATTTCGAGGACGTGCAAATTTTATCTTACGCCGCCAAATATGCCTCGGCCTTTTATGGGCCTTTCCGCGACGCCGTCGGCACCAAGGCGACGCTAATTGGCGACAAGCGCACCTATCAGATGGACCCGGCCAATTCCAACGAGGCCTTGCGCGAAGTCGCGCAAGACATTGCAGAAGGCGCCGACATCGTGATGGTAAAACCGGGCCTCCCCTATCTCGATATACTTTTCCGGGTAAAGGAGCGCTTCAGCATGCCGACCTTCGCCTATCAGGTGTCGGGCGAATATGCGATGATCATGGCGGCGGCGGAGCGCGATTTTATCGACGGCGACAAGGCCATGCTCGAAAGCCTCATTGCGTTAAAGCGCGCCGGCGCCGACGCGATCCTCACCTATTTTGCCCCGCGCGCGGCACAGAAGCTGAAGGAGACGGGGTGAGTGGACAATTTATAGGTGCCCGATATGACTGCCCTTATCAAACGCCTTTGATTCCAAGGATCATGCTCGAGGATGGCAATCTCCAAGTCACTATTTTGAAATTCGAGCGCACAGAAAGCATAAAAATGAGCGTTGACGATGTTTTCTCCTTGATCCTTCCAGATGATCCTGATGTCGCGTTTTTAAAACTTGAGACGCTGTTCCGACAGGAGCTTCTTGATAACTATGACAATGAAACTGACTACTATCAATACATGAACAAGGTGTTATGTGCGAGGGACGAGTTACAAGTAGAAATTCTTTCAGACTACAAGATTCCTGAACCTGACTCAATACACGAGAATGATTTTTTATTGTTTACAGCCGAACTGGACCGTTTCAAAACTCGACTTATCATACAGAATTCAAAGCGGAATAAAACGTATTCTGTTCGTCTTGATGCTACGACAAAACAGAAAGTTAGGCATTTATTGAACCAAATCAAAGGGATCGTTGATAAAGTCGAGCTTGACGACAGAAAAAAGGAGGCCTTATATATCAAGATTAACGCCCTCGAAGAAGAGTTTGATCGGGACCGCACACGCGTCGAAGCATTTGGTGCCCTTGTCATTGAGATAGCCGGAATAGTTGGAGAAGCGGCCGACAAGATGGAGCCGGCAAGGAAATGGCTGGACTCAATCGCAAAATGCTTTGGCGCTGCCAAGAGTCATGAGGACACAAATCCTCAGTTGCCGCCACATAGCGAGCCAAAGAAGATAGAGCCGCCGCGAAAGCGTTTGCCGACACCCAAGCAGGGTGATGACGATACCCCCTTTTGATGTACAAGTTAGCAGAAGCGGTGTTCCGAAGAACTGATGATAAGAATCATCACAGCAATAACGCATGGTGATTAAAACTGTTTCCAGTAGGCCAGCGCGTGCTACCACGCCGCACCTAACCCCGATCGTGGATTCAGCGGGGGCTTGATTAGCTCTACGCTACGTTTTCCCTGATCCAGCGCGCAAACTTGTCTTCCTTCATCGTCCCATTGGCAAGGGCCTCGATAACCGCGACGCATGAGGCGTCGTCGGCAAATAAAGTCACGCCATTCAGATTGAGGAAGGTTTCCGTGACAACCAAAGCCGTCCGCTCATTGCCATCAATGAATGGATAGTTTTTGACGATCCCATAGCCGTAGGCGGCGGCCAACCGGGCGAGGTCACGCTCCCGCTCTGGCTCATAGGTCGCGATGTTTTTGGGCCGGTCGAGGGCGGAGCTCAACAAGCTTTGATCGCGGACACCGCTTGAGCCGCCGTGTTCCGCAATTTGTTCGTCATGAATCGCAAGAACGGCCGGCAAACCGATCCAGATCACTTTGCCAATTCTCGAAGCGCATTGCGCCGCCTCTTCATCACCCCTTTTGCCGCATTCATTTGGGCTTCGAATTCCGGGTCATAAGGCGTGACACGGTAACCGTCCGGCGTCTCCGTGAGAAAAACCGTATCGCCGCCACTGACCTTGAGTTTGGCAAGCGTTTCCTTTGGCAGAATAACGCCAAAGGAATTGCCGATAGGGGTGATCTTGAGCTTCATGGCTTGTCTTATTCGTTACAACAACAATTATAACATAGTGGTTTAGCTCCCCCAAGCCACATCTCCCCAAACCGGACAAAAGATTTCGTCCAAAAGACAATTTTCGCGCCTTGCTAATGCATGATGCTCTCGGCTGGCAATCGTACCAAACAGTTTCACGTGAAACTTTTTGGTACGATTGAGCCGCGAAACTGGACAAAGCTTTGCGTGAGGACCGCTCTCAAAAGCGCACCTTGTCTAGCCATATTTCCAAGAATTTTTTGCCGGTGTGGATAGCGGGAGCCTGACCTTCGGAGGCCAAGAATTCCCTACTTCCCACAGCACCGGCATGGCATGAAACGAGCGGTCACGAACTGATTCGGCGCGCGCAAAGCAGCGCAGGCCAGGGAATGCTATGCCAACAGTCGAGAATCTCGCCGAAAGAGCCCGCCTCGCGAGCGGCCCCGATCCCGCGTTCCGGCTCGCGCCGCACAATATCGAGGCGGAGCAGGCGCTGCTTGGCGCGATCCTCGTCAATAACGACGCTTTTGATCGCGTTTCCGATTTCCTCAAGCCCGAGCATTTCTCGGAGGAAATCCATCGCCGGATCTTTGACGTCGCCGCGCAGTTAATCCGCGCGGGAAAGTTAGCCTCGCCGATCACCTTGAAAACGTTTCTTGGCGAACACGATCTCGGCGGCGTCACAGTGCCGCAATATCTCGCCCGCCTCGCGGCGGAAGCAACAACCATCATCAACGCCGAGGATTATGGCCGCACCGTCCACGATCTCGCACTGCGCCGCGATCTCATCCTCATCGGCGAGGATATCGTCAACGCGGCTTACGACGCGCCGGTTGACACGAGCCCGCGCGAGCAAATCGAGGACGCCGAACGCAAACTCTATTCGATCGCCGAAACCGGCCGCTACGAGGGCGGATTTCAGCGTTTTTCCGATGCCTTGACGACCGCCGTCGATATGGCGGCAAAAGCGTATGAGCGCGACGGGCGCTTGTCCGGGATCGCGACGGGCCTCGCCGATCTCGATCGCTACATGGGCGGCCTGCAGCCGTCCGATCTTGTGATTGTCGCCGGGCGTCCCGGCATGGGCAAGACCGCACTCGCAACCAACATCGCCTTCAACATTGCGAGTTCTCACGCGGACAAGCCCAAACCCGACGGCACCAGGGAAACCGTCAATGGCGGCATCGTCGGCTTTTTCTCGCTCGAAATGTCGGCCGAGCAATTGGCGACCCGCATCATCGCAGAACAGGCGGCCGTTCCTTCCTCAAAAATCCGCAGGGGCGACATCGGCGAGACGGAATATCTCCGTATCGTCGAGGCCGCGCGCACAATGCAGACCATCCCCTTCTATATCGACCAAAGCGGCGGACTATCGATCGCCCAATTGGCGGCCCGCGCCCGGCGGCTCAAACGTCAGCGCGGCCTCGATGTCCTTGTCATCGATTATCTGCAATTGCTCGGCGGCTCGAAAACGCGGAGCGACTCGCGCGTGCAGGAAGTCACCGAAATCACCACTGGCCTCAAGGCGCTGGCCAAGGACTTGAACGTTCCGGTGGTCGCGCTGTCGCAACTATCGCGGCAGGTGGAAAGCCGCGACGACAAGCGCCCGCAATTGTCCGATTTGCGCGAATCGGGCTCGATCGAACAGGATGCTGATGTTGTTCTCTTCGTGTTTCGCGAAGAATATTATTTGAAAAGCCGGCAGCCGCGCGAAGGAAGTGAGGAATTCATCACTTGGCAGTCCGACATGGAAAAGATGCATGGCAAGGCCGAAATCATCATCGGAAAGCAGCGGCACGGCCCGACGGGAACCATCGAACTCGCTTTCGAGGCCGAGATGACACGGTTTTCCAATCTTGCCCGCGCGGAAAGCTTGCCGGAGCATTATTAGCTGGCGTCTTGCGCGGCGGGGGCTTATCGCCAAGTTACCGATTTAAAAGCTTATTCCTGCCGCGAAATTGCGCTCGCTCGACAGCTATCCAAAGGTGCCGATGGCTAAATCTCACGCTTCCTTCGTTTGCCAAAATTGCGGCGCGGTCAGCCAGCGCTGGCAAGGCCGCTGCGATGCCTGTGGCGGGTGGAACACGATCGCCGAGGAAAGCGCGGTGTCAGGGATTGGCGCGAGAGCCACGCAAGGTGCGCGAAAGGGCCGGGTGTTTGGCCTCTCGAAACTGCACGAAGAGGACCAGCCGGCTCCGCCACGCGTCACGACTGGCATTGGCGAACTTGACCGGGTGACCGGCGGCGGGTTTGTGCCGGGCTCGGTTATTTTGCTTGGCGGCGAACCCGGCATCGGCAAATCGACGCTGCTCATTCAGGCCTGCGCCGCGCTTGCCGCAGCGGGCCGGCGCGTCGTCTATATTTCCGGCGAGGAGGCCGTCGATCAGATACGCCTGCGCGCCCTGCGGCT
>DATBQJ010000019.1:0-6055 GCA_036560885.1 Methylocella sp. | reverse complement strand
CCGGCGGGTTGCGCCCAATTATGCGGGTCGCTTGAGTTTTTGATGATGTCTTCGTTGGCGGCTGCCGGGAACGAGAGCGAAACAAGAGCGCATACAGCGCCCACGAGCGTGAGGCGGCTTTTCATGACGCATCCGATCTTTAACGGCTTTGCTATGAGCGGCTGGTAAGCGCTTCCGCACCCAACGTGCTCATTCTCAAAAGACGCCCGCCCGCCGTGCGGAAAACAGGGACCGAGGGAATCGCTTTCCCCAAACCCGGCGCAACGGGCGTCTCGGGATTAAATGTAGCAATGACTCGCGCCGTCCGGAATCGGCAGTTCTACCTATGCCGGACGCAGCAAATTTAGAAACCCTTGGGTGTTGCGGATTAAATGCGAAAGCGTCGGAGCTTCCATTTTCGCCATGATGTGCGCGCGGTGGTGCTCGGCCGTTCGCGTGCTGATACCGAGACGCCCAGCAATCACCTTGTTCATGTGACCATCGACAATCAAAGCGAGGACTTCGCGCTCGCGCGGCGTCAGTCTATCAATGCGCGCTTGATTTTGCCTACGCCTCGCGGATTGCTCCGCAACAGCGTCACGACGCAGGAGCGCCTCATCTAGAACCTCCAGCAAAGTTTTTGGATCGATCGGTTTTTCGATAAAATGCACCGCGCCCGCCCGCATCGCCTCGACGGCCATCGGCACATTGCCACGGCCGGTCATGACGACGAGCGATGACGGTATCTCCCGGCTTGACAGCTGCTGCTGCAGTTCAAGTCCGCTCAGCCCTGGCAGACCGACGTCCACCACCGCGCAGACCGGCGTTGTGTCTTTGAGCGAGCCAAGAAAGTCTTCCGCCGACCCGAATGTCCGGTAGCGCAGGCCGCACGTTTCCAGGAGCACCGACAGGGCATCGCGGATCGCCGCATCGTCGTCGATGACGTAGACGATTGCATCATGTTTCATAGCGGGCCGGCGCTTCTACGGGCAGGACGACGTGGAAACGTGTCCCCCGGGGGAGCGTTCGTTCCCACCAGATTCGCCCGCCATGCGCTTCGACGATCTGGCGGCTGAGCGGCAGGCCGAGCCCCATGCCGCGAATTTTTGTTGTCTGGAACGGCTCGAACAGATGTTCGGCGATTTCAACCGCAACACCTCGCCCGTTGTCGTCAACAACAATCTCGATGGTCCCGCTGTCATGACGACAGCGCACGCGCACGACGGCGTCGCGCGCGCCGGCCGCCGCGTCAATTGCGTTGCTCAAGAGATTGACGAGGACCTGCCTGATCTGAACGGGATCCGCCATCACGACGGGCAGTGATCCCGGCTCGATATGGATATCGACCTCTCGGGTCATCGCTTCGTTGTTCACTCGGGCTGCTTCGGTTCGGATGAGGTCGAGCAGGTCAACCGGCACGCGTTCCTCTTTTTCATGCGTTACGAAGCTGCGCAGCTTCTTCAGCACGTCCCGGGCGCGTTTGAGCTCCGTTTCAGCCTTTTTCATCGTTTCGGCGAGGAGCTCGCGATCGAGCTTCTCGACCTTCATCAGGCGGCGGCCGGCGTGAATGTAGGTCGCGAGCGCCGACAGCGGCTGGCCGAGCTCGTGCGTGAGCGCCACACGCATCGCCGCCGAGGTGGCAAGACGCGCGACCGCGGCTCCAGATTCTTTTGGAGCGTCAACCAGCAGGCTGCACTCTTCTGAACCGATTGACATGGCAGGCTCCTAGCTCGCAGTGACGCCGACGTCGCCACGGCGCCGGATCGCAATGCCCAGTTTCAGTGATTGCGCGATGCGCTCCGCCCGATCGGCGAACAGGTGCGCCGCCGCGGGCGGGCAATGTTCTCGCGCCGCGCGGCGGAATAGCTGCAGCCATCGCTCAAAAAGCTCGTTTGAAATTTCCGGCAACTGCGCATGCACGTCCATCGGACGCCCTTTGTAACTCCCGGTCAGCAGAGTGACCGACGACCAGAACGCACACATCTTATCGAGATGCTCGTCCCAGTTTTGCACATGCGCGTCAAAGACCGGGCCGAGCGCGTCGTCCTTCCGCACATTCGCGTAAAACGCATGCACGAGCCCGCGGATCATGTTCTCGCTCACACCTGCCTCGAGACCGGGCGATTTGGGATGTGGTTGCAGCATGGAAGGCCTTGACGTAAGATGTATCACTGGTACATCTTAGCGTGGCCGCTTTAAAAATCAAGCTTTCCTGCATCGAGGACGATCACATGCGGCTTACTTATCTGACCGACTTTTCCTTGCGCGTCTTGATGTACGCGGGTTCGATGCCGCGACGACTGGTCACAATCCAGGAGATCGCGGGGGCTTACGGAATCTCGGAAAACCACTTGATGAAAGTGGTTCACGGCCTGGCGCAGCAGGGCTTTATCGAGACCGTGCGTGGACACGGCGGCGGAATTCGCCTCTCAAGACCAGCTACCGAAATAACCGTCGGGAGCGTTATCCGGGCCGTGGAAGATGATTTCGCTCTGGTGGAATGCTTTCGGACCGATAACACCTGCCGTATTACCCCCGTGTGCCGTCTCAGGGGCGCGCTCCAGGAGGCGCTCGGCGCGTATTTCGAAGTTCTCGACAATTGGACATTGGCCGAGCTCGTCGCGAAACCGAAGGCGCTCCTGAATGAGCTCGCTCCGCCCGAGGCTTGAGACGCGCCGCTTCGGTTCAGGCCTCGACCTTTTCCGGATAGGGCGCGAACTCCGCAACTTTTCCCGGACGCCCGTTCTGAGCGTCGGCATCGGCCGGCGGCTCTTTTTTTGATGCGATGTTGGGCCATTCCGCCGCGTATTTTCGATTAAGGTCCAACCAGAACTCCGTCGCCTGCGGTTCGGAATCGGAGAAGATCGCCTCTGCCGGGCATTCCGGCACGCAGACACCGCAGTCGATGCACTCGTCCGGATGGATGACGAGCATGTTCTCGCCTTCGTAGAAGCAGTCCACGGGACATACCTCAACGCAGTCCGTGTACTTGCATTTGATGCAGTTCTCGGTGACTACAAACGTCATAACGCTTCGCTTCTTTCATCAACGCCGCGGGGAAATCCTGCTAGCCGGCCGCCTCGATGGCTCCGCAGGCTACCGGCAGCGTCATCTGCGCAGGTACGCCGGGAAGTGATTTCACTGTATCCGGCAGCTTGGTGTCCGGCGCCACGCCGTGCACGATGATGACCCGCTTGGCCAGCGCGAGGCCGGGAGCTTTGAATTTCTCCTGTAGGCCGTTTTCGAGCTTTTCGACGGACTCTGTCTTTTGATAGTGAAAGGCGCCGCTCTTATCTGCGACCGGATAGGTGTCGCTGGGGATTTCTAGAGTCGCGGGATGCGCGTGGAACGGCACCATCGTTGTCCCGGCCGCCGGTTCCGTCTCGAGCAGATCCACATAACCGTCGCCGTTCACGTCCGCCGATGCGGTCGGACACTCGGCATCCTTGCCGTCCGGAAATCCATGAAAATGCTGCATATGCGGCAAGCCGGGCGTAACCCCGCTCGCGTCGATCGCAATCGCCAGGTTGCCGCCTTCAATTTCGAAACTCGCCGTTCCGCTGGCGGACCTCCCGATCTTATCGGCATTGAGCGGCTGCAGCTTTGCAGTGAAGCGCTCCTGCGCCTGGCCCGGTGCGATCAGTAGCGAAGCCGTTGCAACAGTGGCGACAAGCGTTCCGACAACCCCATTGATGCAGCGTGACATTGAGTTCTCCTGGATGCATGCGGGAAAACACAGGCCCGCGTTGCGCCTTGTAAAGATGTACCTCTGATATATCTTACATACAATGGGGGAAAGATGCGGGCGCTTCAACTCTGCGTGTGAAGAGCCCTAAAGGCGAAGGAGAGAGGTCGATGGCTCGCGTTCAAATCAAGCGCATTTACGATGCGCCGGAAAAATCCGATGGAGTGAGAGTGCTCGTGGACCGTCTATGGCCGCGCGGCGTCTCCAAGAAAAAAGCCTCGCTCGATCTCTGGATGAAGGAGCTCGCGCCATCGACCGAGCTGCGCAAGTGGTTCAATCACGATCCCGAGCGGTGGGTAGGCTTTCGCCAAAGATACCGGCACGAATTGCGCAAGCATGGCAACGAACTCGCAGCGCTCAAGGCGCAGGCCGCCAAACGCCGGGTTACGCTTCTATTCGGGGCGCGCGATACCTTGCATAATGAGGCTGTCGTCTTGCGAGACGCGCTGCAGTCCAAGTAATCCACGTCCCACGCGGGCTCGCGACGTTCACTGATGGTGTGCCGCAGGCCAGAACGGGGCCTGAGCAATCTCAGTGGGCGCATCACCCAACTTGCCGGCGGGTAAGGCAATCGCCCGCAAGCCATTCTCGAGGTCTTCCAGCAAATCCTCTTTTGCTTCGAGGCCGATGGAAAGACGGAGCAGGCCGTCGGTAATACCGGCCACGCGCCGCGCTTCGGCGCCCATGCCGACGTGTGTCATCGTCGCCGGGTGTGCCACCAGACTTTCAATTCCGCCGAGCGACTCGGCCAGAGTGAATATTCGCAACGCCTCGACGAAGCGGCGGACGTCACGGATCCCGCCTGCAAGTTCGAAGCTCAGCATGGCTCCGAAGCCGGATTGCTGCGCAAGCGCCAGCGCATGTCCGGGATGCGCCGGCAGGCCCGGGTAATGCACGGTGCCGACACCCGGATGAGCGTACAGGTATTCGGCCACCGCCATGGCCGTCGCCTGCTGGCGCTCGATGCGCGGAAACAGCGTGCGCAGGCCGCGCAGGGTCGGGTAGGAATCGAATGGCGAACCGGTCACGCCAGTGATGTTCGCCCAGGCGGCCAGCTTTTCGGCATCGGTTTTCTCGGCCGCGACAACAGCGCCGCCGACTACATCCGAATGGCCGTTGAGGTATTTGGTCGTCGAGTGAACCGCAAAGTCGGCGCCCATCAATATCGGGCGCTGCAGAGCCGGCGACAGGAATGTGTTGTCGACAGCCACCTTTGCACCGGCGCCCTTGGCGCGCGCGGCAATGGCGCGGATGTCGACCACTCGCATCAAGGGGTTGCTTGGCGTTTCGATCCAAACGAGGGAAGGCCAATCGCCCAGGGCGTCGGACAGCGCCTCCTCATCGCTCTGGTCGACAAAGCGGACATCAAATTGCTTGCGCTCACGGCGGAGCGACAGCAAACGATGTGTCCCGCCGTAACAGTCATGCGGCGCCACAACCAGCTCGTCAGGACCCAGCAGGCTGAGGACGAGATCGACCGCGGCCATCCCGGACGAGACCACCACCGCGCCGGCGCCGCCCTCCAGCTTGGCGACCGTATCGGCCAGCAGGTCGCGGCTAGGATTTGCGGTCCGCGAATAGTCATGCGTTCGGCTGCGCTCGAACCCCGCAAAAGCAAAGGTGCTGGAGAGGTAGACCGGAGGCGTGACAGCACCGAAGGCCGTATCGGAGGCGATTCCGTTGCCTGCGGCGATGGTGCGGGGATCCTTGGGTCTTGTCATGGGTGGCCTCTGTTGGAGTGCGTCGCGCCGCTATTCGCAGCGTCCGTTGAGGCGGCGCCTTCAATCTTTCAATCCGCAAACAGGTATTGCGTGTGAAGCACAGCCTAGTCCCCTATGACCAAATAAATTTCATCGAAAGTTGCGATGGAAGTATTGCCTCGATCAATCCTTCACGCATGCCTCAGTCGGCTACGCATCGAAGCGCGGCAGGGTGTCGAACGTGTGGAAGGGCACCGGTGACGGCAGCGTCCACTCAAGCGTGGTGGCGCCCGCTCCCCAGGGATTTGCCTCGGACTTGCGCCGACGCCAGAAGGCCTCGAGGACGCCGATAAAAAAGAGGGCGAGGCCCAAAGCGGCGACGTAGGCGCCGATAGAGGAAACTCGGTTCCACGCGGCGAACGCGTCGGGATAATCAGCGTAGCGCCGCGGCATTCCCGCCAGTCCCAGAAAATGCATGGGAAAGAAGGCTACGTTGGTGCCGACGAAGGTTAGCCAGAAATGCAACCTGCCGATAGATTCTGAGTATCCGTACCCGGTCATTTTCGGGAACCAGAAATACCAGCCGGCGAAGATTGCGAACACCGCCGCCACGGACAGGACATAATGGAAG
>DATBQJ010000018.1:0-18181 GCA_036560885.1 Methylocella sp. | reverse complement strand
CGCGCCATGGAACGTTGCAGCCTCGACATCATGCGCCGCACCAAGATCGTCGATGAGCGTGTACGCGGCGTGGTACGAGTTGCAATCACCGAGGGCCTGGGCACTTATTGGCTCATGCCTAAACTCATCGAGTTCCAATACGCTAACCGGATGCTCACATTCGAACTGACCTGCACCATGGAAATAGCTGATGTTTCCCGGTTGCAGTCCGACATTTCGATTCAACTCACGCGGCCGTCAAATCCGGACATGATCGTAACACGCCTTGGCCGTATGCACGTCTATCCATTCGTCGCGGAAAGCTATCGGCGGTTGTTCGGCTTGCCGGCATCGTTGGACGATCTTCGTCACCATCGCCTGTTGCAACAAATCTCACCACAGTTTGAAGAATCTGTCTTTGCCGAGAAACTGAAATTGCACAATGTTGAAGGAGCTGTCGGCATAAGGACCAATGCAAGTTCGGCTTTGCTTTACGCCGTTGAGCGGGGTGCCGGAATCGGGATTCTGCCGACCTATGCACTCGCCTTGGGCGCACGTTTGGTTCCTGTGGAAATTGGAATTAATCACTTCTATGACATCTGGGTAACTTACCACCCAGACCTTAAGAATTCCGAGAGACATATGGTGGTTCTCGGGTGGTTACGCCGCATTTTCAATCCCCAAATCTATCCCTGCTTTAAGGATGAATTCATCCATCCAATTGCGCTGATTGAGCTAATGGCCGAGACCGCGGCACCAGTTCACGGTCGAGGTTTTATCGCCGTTGCGCCCGGTTTTGATGATGGCGCACGCAATGTACACGTAACCCCCGTCGGATAATCGCGCAGAGAAAATTGAGCAAAGACGCGACTATGCACCTGGCACGGCGCGAAACATCGATTCATTATGTCCGAACCAAATTCAAGCGTCTTCCAGAGATGGCGTGACGTGACTATATTCCATTGTCCATGCACATTCGGCCACTCAAAGACGCGTGGCGGACCTCGCCGCCGGCATCACCGACAAAATCTCACCGAACGTCTGCATCCCGCACAAGCCCGTTGGGAAACCGTGCGATAAGTCCGCCTATTCCGCTCGGATCACTTTCACTTGTCGTGAACAGCCGCTCCCGCTTTTGCTCGATGCGATAAACGCATTTCAAGATTTCGTGGACCGGCGGAAAATCGCGCCAATATGCAAAGAGACCGAGTATGTCTTGCAACGTCATTTCATCGATCTGCACTGGCGTGTAACCGCAAGCGGTCATGAGTCTTGCGTAGACGAAGTCGAAATCGATGCGGGCGGGTCCTTTGCACGGAGCTCGCCCGCTTGCGCTTCCCCCAACCCGGAATCTCCTTGCGCCGGTGTTTCAATAAATCCACCAAGGCGCAAAACCGTTGCCATGGCGGCGCCGATTTCGGGCGCGGTCGCCTCGATGTCGCCGAGCGAGGCGGCGGCCTCGGCATGATCGCGCCCCAGCGCGATTGCGACAATTGCAAGTGCAGCCGCGATATTGCCTTTTGTCTCGGCTGCGTTCGATAAAAGGATGGGTTCGATTTCTTGAACTTGGCGCAAAGTCAAAGGCCGCACCGGCCATTCACAGGCGCCGAGCCGGAGCGTCTCGGGCCGGGGCCGCATCTTAGGATGCCTCCGCGAACGACCAGGTCATCACGTTGCCGGACGCATCGGCGAAGCAGGAGAAATCGAATTCCGGCAAGACGAAATCCTCGAGCTTTGTATGGAAGCTCAATTTGTTCGATGTGCAATTATTGAGCTTCAGCGAAATGGCCTGGCCTTGAAATGTCGTATAGAAGAGCGCCTGAAAGGTTGGCGTTGTTCCGAGAAGTTGATTGGCCACCGTGAATTTCTGACCCGTACCACTTACCGTGTAAGTGTAGTTCGCCAGGATGGCTTTGCCGGCGTCAGCCGAATTGAAAGTGTAAACACCAAGCGCGACGGAATATTGCCCGCTCGCCGGCGCCGAAGCGACCTTCGTAAGGGGCAATCCGGTCGTCGCATAGAGCACACCATCATCGTCCACGAAGGTCGCGGCATTGGCAACGGTTACCGTGAACGGTGTTGTGGCGGCGACCGTACCGGCTTCAGCGAAAGAGGTCGCAAACTGACCAGACAAGGGCGCGACACCATAAAATAGATTGGCGAAGGCCATCCCCGAGATGCGCGCGACCTTTGCTTTGCCAGTTGTCTTGATCGTACCCCGGGCTATTGCCAGGGGGCGCTGAACTTGGCCATGAAGTTCCTTGACCGTTGCGGTTTCTTCAATCGTCACTTCCTGCACCAGGCCGAAATTGACAGGGGTCGCGTTTGCGATGTCCGTGCGGGTTCCAAGCAGCACACCGGATCCGAAGGAATACATGGGTTAAGTCTCCTTGATGAACGCGGCGAGCCGCGATTTCAAATCTTGCGTGGCGGCAAGCACGAGGTTCCAGAGTTCCGTATCGTGGCCCAGCCTAGTGCTGTTAAAGCTCTCGAAATGCCAGTGGTCGATCAGCGCGGCAATTTCCACGTGGCGCTGGAGCTCGGGAGCAATGATCGCGTCTGGCGCAGCTGGCGCATCTTCTTCTGGCATCGACTGGCTCCTATGGGAGAACGATCTTCACTGGCACGATCAAGAGCGCATCGCCGTCGAGGTCGCCGGGGTCCTTCAAAGCCTTGCCATCTATCTTGCAATGGAAGGCGGCGCCACCCAAAGTGTTTCGACCCAGCGCAAGGTCGCTCCCTGACAGCGCGAATGCAGTATCGAGAGCATCCATCACGCCATTGAGTAGCGCGGCACCTACAATGCTTGGGTCCTTGGCATTGAGATAAACGAACAATTTGACTTCGATGATGCGCTTCGGAAGGGCGGACTCGTTCCAGGAGTATGTTTCCTGACCGCCCTCGAAAAGAAAGCAGGCGGGCCGGCTCGCCGTGGGAACGTCGCTCCAGAGTTTGAGGCGCCTCGCCGGCCCTAGCATCCAGGGATAGGCACTGGCGACGATATTGATGAGGGCCGAAATGGCGCTCTCGCGTGCTGTTCCCGCCATTCGGCTTCCTCATTTCTAAACGGCTTGTTTGTATTCCAGGGCAAGGATACGGTGCCGCGCGGCGACGGTCACTGCTGGCCCAACGCTTCAAGGATTGCTTGTTTGAAGCCAGACTCTATGTCGTCACCCATCTCCGTAAGAGAGCTGCCGAGATAGGATCGCGCCGGAATTGTCGAGCCTGGATGGTGCACGTGTTTTGCGAAAATCCTGGCCCCTCCCACGCTGAAGGCAAGAGCCTTGGCTTTCACCGCAACAATATCGTGGGCGGCCGTCTTGCCGCCGAATTCCTGAATTGCCGCATATGGAACGCCGGTGCTGGAGATCGAGACAGAGGTATCAGATCCATTATTCTCAATCGAGGAGACGATAGAGGCAGCAAGAGCGCCGGAACGGGTCTGTAATACTTCGCCGGCTAGCTTCTGTTGAATTTTAGCCTCTAGAGCACCGCGAAGTTCATCTGCTTGGCCCAACAGCGCATCCTGCACTGCCTGCGAATCGAATTCGACATCGATCACGGCATGACCACGCGGCGATAGGGCGACAAGGCACTTGCCACAAAATCGGGAATATCCTTGACGATGAACGCCATCGTCTCCTGTCCGCCGAGCGACTTTGAATGTTGCCCTATGCGCGAACGATAGGCATAACGCTCGGCTACCCAATCCATGCAACAGGATGCGAGGTCGGCCGGCACGTAGCCATAGGTGAGAAGGACCGTGGAGCCCGCATCCGCCTGCGCAAAACTGTAAACGCCATTTACGACCGCGTATTGCCCGCCGGCGAGAGTCCCGGTGACCGCAGTTAGCGAAATGCCATTCGAATAAAAGGCGCCGCAGTCGCTCGCCCAATCGCCATAAGGAGCCTGCACCGTGACGCTATATGGAGGCGTCAATGGAATGACCACGCTTTCGTTCGTAATTTGGTACCCGGCGTTGTACGAAATCGTGACGTTTTGGACACCACATGTGAAAAGATACCCGCGCAGCGACAACCTTTGCATAGCTCCTGGCGGGGGCGCATCGGAGGAATCCAAAACATAGCCAATCTGAGCGCTCGCGCCAGCGAGAAGTGGTGGCGAAGGAGGTATTGTTACCCCGTCCACGGTACAAGAAGTCACTCCGGTGACCGGCCATTGCCGGAGCATAATCGCAGTTTCGTCGCCCCCGTCATAGGTTTCGGTATAGGCCGAAGGCAAAATCGCGGGTCTTTCGATTACATTGAGGATGCCGCGGCTGATCTGCGTGATTAATCGCGCAAGCAGGACGTCGTCATCGGTTCCTGCTATACCAAGCCAAACGTTGAGATCGGCCAGGCTGACAAGATCGAAAGGAGATGCCATTGGCTACGGCCCTGTTGTTAGGCACTTGACGTCGTGCGGAGGACGCACCTTTGGGAAACCTGCCATGGTCTCCATCAACGTCAGAACCGCCCGCGTGGCGCTGCTAGAATATTGGAACCGCTCAGCCTTCGCATGCGCGGCGTGCCGCGGCGCGTAATTCTTCATTGGTAATAGGCAAGGCCACTGGGACTCCCTTCGCTCTGAGGAAAGCAAAAAGCGCCCGCCGGTTGAGACTCGAAATGTCCTGTTCGTGTTCGCCGCAGGTTTCCGTGGGCGGAATCACGGCACCTTGGGCCGGTATCGGCAAGCTGGCCTGCAGGATTCCGGCAGGACGTACGTCCAGTGGGCGACGGGGACGCTTGAGCAAATCCAGGACCATGTGCGAAAAATGGGGCACGGCATCGATTGGTACTGCATTCTCGCCGCGGTCCCATGGACGGAATCCATGTACCTTAAACACCTCGGCAGTATTTTCGTCTGCATCAACGGACCGGTCATCCCCGATTGGAACCTCGACGCCATCATGAACGATCGAAGAAATGTTGTCTGGAGCCCGCAATTTGACCATCTGCAATGAGCCTTGTCCTATAAATATTCGGCGTGGCCGCTGACATTTCGCTGCTGCGTCCCATGCAAAGTCTTGACGAGAACCCAAAGAGCTGCGGTGAACGCGATTCCTGCCGCCGAAGAGCGAAGTGCGTTCAACCCAGGAGGAACCAGAACTCTGAGGAGGGGCGTATCGGTGGCGTAAATAGGCGGCGAGGCCTTATCGTAAAATAGCACCATAGCGGGGCTGGAGTCGGAATTTCCAACGTCGTATCCAAACAGCGTTCCGGCGCCCGCCTTTAACAGTACTGGGGTTGGTCCGAGCGTGTCGAACGGCGCTACGGAATTTGCCATCGCTTTATCTCCGTGAAATCCTGAGTCAGGCGCGCGGGGGATAGACGCCGCGCGCGTGATGCTCAGCCGTTGCCGATATTGGTGATCAATGCCAATGACGGCGGGAAATAATTTTGCAGAACTTCGTCGGCATAGACCCCGTATTCGTATTTGCGGGTACGAAGTGGCCACTCGATTTGGTAATAATCCTGCCGTGTCCGGATTTGCACGACATTGCCAACGCCGGCAAGCGGATAGGGCAACATCCTTGTCGTCATGAGGATGGTTCCCGCAGGCATGTTTGGATGGACCTTAATGTCGATCACGCTGCCACCCTGCATCGAGAACCGATTCAGATAAGTGCGGATCATGATGCCGCCGCCCACCAAGTCCTGAGACGATTCGAAGACGAACCGCTGCGCGGCGGTCTGCGAGCCTGACAGGATCTTCCTTGAAATATTTAATGCCTCCTGCGAATTGACCCACATCGTGTCCGGAGAAAGCCGGTAATTATCCCACATGGACTTTAGAGCGGCATCAATCTCGACGATGCCGCCCGCGCTGTCCGAAGTCAGCGGCGTGCCAATTCCGGCGCTTCCGGAAGCCATCGTGGAAACGTAAGAACCCGAGCCGGGGATCAACGCCTGATAGATGAGTCCATCGAAAGCGAGCGCATTCGCGGAGTTGTCATTGGCACCGAGAGAAGCCGCTGTCTGCGTGCCGCTGCCGATGGCGGTGATTATGACTGAATTAATCGTCGTGATTGCCCCAAGCACTTCGGCGCCGGCCGCACCCCAAAACCAGGCATAGCCAAGCGCACCGGAGACCGGCGTAACGCTCGCGGTAATGGAGCTGGTCGTGCCCGTCGTGACGACGGTTGCGTTTGTGCTCCTTCTCGCCACGCCGCCACCGAAGGTATCTACCGATAAGTCGGCATTCGTACGGGAAATTTGCCCTTGCACGCCGGCGGCGATGCTTCCATTCATAAGGCCGTCGAGCGTCAATGCGGCGCAAACTACGGACCATGTCTGGGCGGAAAGTGTACCGCCCGTGGTCAAAGCCGTTAGCGTCGGCGTCGGCGTCGGGCCAAGCGGCGTCGATGTGCAGCCGCCGAGGATCATCGCCTCTTCGCCGAGCATGAGGGCCTCGAGGCCTGTCTTTGCACCTAGGGCGCGGACATCGTCAAACTCCTGGCCGGCAAATTGAGCCTCGAAATCGACACTCGTCTCGACGCCGATGCCCTTGTAGGTCGCGGTATAGTCCTTGGTTGCAACGGCCATGACACCGCCGCGATTTGCCGAAGAAACGCCGAATCGCAAGCCGGTGGTATTGACGCCGGTGATCGCCCGCCAAGCGGCCTGGATGCCGCCTTTGCCCGAAACCCGGGGAATCATATTCCGCAATGGGGTTAGAACCGGATAAAGAAATTTCGCGCCAAGTTCCAGATCGTAAAAGGTAAGCCCGGAGGTAGCGCTCGCACTTTGTGAAAAAGTGCTCTTTTCGAGCCCAATGAGGCTCTTGAACCGGGGGTCGCCGAGCGGCTGCTGCTGCGCGGTCTTAAGCCGGTCCAGAACGCTCTGAACATCGGTCTGCATGGTCATGTATTGCTCCTAGCCGCAGGGAAGTTTGAAGGGAGTTTCGTGGCGAAGGTTTTTAGCTGCGCCATTTGGCGTGACGGAGCCCCCCCCCCGCGTGAAGACACGAGGAGCTTATCGGGCGCGCGTGCGTGTAAGGCTATCGTAAATGGTTGGGCGTTCCGGCATTCAAGCGGGGCGCCCGGGAAAGACGCTCATCGCAGTGGCGAACGGCCGTTGCGCTGCGCCAATTTGATGGCGAGAACCGACAGAACCTCGGGGTTCGCAAGCAGCTTCTCGATGCTGCCGTTATCATGGGAATCGCCGCCCACATCCTCGGCTTTTGATATCGCTCGCGGTTGGCCTAAGAGCGGGAGAGGCAAAGGCTGCTCTTCGATGTTCTTCACCCGCCGCAGCACGTCGGCAATCGCCTCGGTAAGCACATCGAAGCGTTTTTCCAATCCGCCTCGCATGCCTTTTTGTGTTTCGCAAACGGCGCCAAGTTCAACCGTGGTGTCGTGCAAGTGCTGGATCCTGGTTTGATCTTCCGCTTTGTTCCTGGCCCCAATCTTGTTAAGAGTTGCGGCCTTTAGAGGCGCGGCGAACATTGTCATCGGCGCTAGCGAAGCGCCGTCTCGTGCAGGTTCCGCGGTCTCCTCGCTCACCATGGTTCGCAAAATAGCCGAAGCGCGTGCAACGAGATCGCACAATTCGCCGGGCACGGCGGAATTGTCCTGCTCGGTCAATTCTTCGGATGCCGAGGCATTTTGCAACCAGTCCAATTCCTCGATGAGGCTTGCCAGCCTAGCGATGTTATCCATTCCCTTGCCGAATCGCCGCCGCTCGCTCGTCCCATCGGCCTTGATCATTTCAAAGGTTGCTTGTGGCAAGCACGGCAAATCGACGAGCGAGATTTCGTTCGGCGCCGCAGTGTAACGGGTACGCCCATCCACGTCCGTCCACCGTCTTTCGTAGGCTCCGCCTTGCGAAAAGCCGGTATAAACACCCTCCACGACCTTTGCCCATTCGCCGTCGTCGACAACCTTAGCGCAGATCTCGATCTGCTTTTTCGCGTCGTTGAATGTAATGGCCGTCACTTTTCCCGCTGCGACTGGTCCATGCATCGCGCGGAGATTACCGAGGGACTTGCCGCGGCTGGATTTCGCGATCTCCTCGGACCATTTTTCATAAAGTGGCTTGGTCGAAGCATAATCGCAGATCTCCCCTACGCGATCTTCCGTCTCGGCGGTCGCGAGGCCATAGACGAGGCGCTTGGCCGCGTCGACCTTGATAATCGGAATGAACATGCGCAACGAGGACATGGATACTCCTTGCAGTTAGAAAGGATCGAGAGCGGGGACACGAAAGCCCTTATGGTCAGAGCGTCGGCGAATAGAGTCGCTGCGATCGTGATTGCCTACGACGGCATTTTGCGGGTGAAGTGCACCGTTCGCAGAGGTACGTATGAGGTCCAGATGCTTCGATGTCTTCCGCGTGCCGCAGCCTCGGCGTGTCGGCTTTGGGCAGATCGAGCGGGTCGATCCCGAGCGAACCAGCGACGGCGCGCATGAGCACCGCGCTATCGCTCGAAAGCTGGGTCAGCCCGCTCGCGTCGAGCGCCCATTGCGCGTCCGCCTCGTCGCCGCCGGACAATTTTTGCGCAGCGATAGCGAGACACCGCTGGCCCGCCCAATCGTTCGTTTCAGTGTAGCAGTCGGCTGCCCGCCGCCACCGGAAAGCAGGCCGCGCCACGCCTTGCCGGAGACAAGAGCGCGCCCGCAAAATCCCAACGCGAAATTCAAGAAGCCGGAGGTTCGGCGTTCTGCCTATTCCGGCAGCGTGACAAAGCCCGCGTTGGTAAGCGTCATCGGCCTATTCGCGGATGCTTCCATCAGCGGCGCGCGGCCCAAGGAGGCGCGCGCCTCATTGATGGTCAAGATACCTTTCGATGTATAGCCCGAAAGTATCGTCTCTTGCGTCGCGGGATCGGTTTCGGATCCAACGCTCCAAACGAATTCGAGATCCGGCGCGTCGAATTCGGCTGCTAAAATATCGTCGATGAGCGCCTTCGCCCATGCGAGGATTGGCGCCAGACCTTCTTCCTCGGCTAGCTCCTTTTGGGTTTCCGCGGTAGCGCGGTTGACCGATTGAATGAGAACCTGAGGCGAAATTGAGAAAGCAAAGCAGACGATGCGCGCGAGCCATTCGTCGAACGGTCCCTTGAGTTCTGGCTCCTTCGTCTGGATGAAGGTCTTCGCGACGCCGCCGGGAACGAATTTAGCCCGCCTGCGGCGACCGAGATCGCCATCGAAATAGGCGTCCCAATATTTCTGATAGGTGGCGATTTGGTCTGGCGTCCAAGTTTCCGGCACGCCAATCAGGCTGTCCGGAATATTTCCCTCCGCGAAATAATCCAGGAGATACAATTGCCGGCGTAAGGCGATGTTCACTGTCGTCACAACCTGTTCGACAGGACTCATGCCGTAGGCGCGATTGACGCGAGGATTGCGCGGCCGGTAGGTCAGGTCGCGCACCGAATAATCGATCGCCGGATAACCTTTCAGAATCTGCTGATATGCGGCGGGATAGACTAGCCTGTCGCCATCGAGATAGGGCTGCGGTACGCGGCCCCAAGCGTCGATCACCGGTTTGATCGTGGCCCCGTCAAGCGGCATGAGCGCCTTCAGCTTGCCGCTCCGGTCGCGGCTCATATAGAGCGCCGGCGCGTCGGTCACGAAAACCTCTTCGAGCAGGATCCGCAGCCAATCGGCGAAGCCATGGATGCCGTCCGGCCGGGCGAAAAAGTTTTTCAGCGTCGTGATTCGCGCCGAGTCCGCCGCCGAACGCGCTCCATTATCCCGCGCGGCGATGGTCCAGGTTTGCCGTGCGGCCTGATCCTTTCGCGTCTCGATGACAAGGCGCAAAAGATCGTAACCGTCGGCGAGCGCGCGCAACGTCGAAAATGTAATCGGCTCGAACGGACGCGAGAGCGTCGAAAGATTGAAGCCGGCCGGATAATCCCATTGCCGGCCGGCAACCTCGGGAGGCGCGAGCGGCGAGATTGGCGTTGAGGGGCCGAACCAGTTTGCCGCATCCTCGGCGGCGTTGGCCCTTGCAAAGTTGATATTGACCTCATAGGGACTAAGCGGCCAGCTTCTTTGCCCCGCGCCACGCTCGGCCATGCTGTTTCCTTCGCGCATTCGATGGTTGTTCATTGCACTCGGCCGGCGCGATTGCCTAAGCAGATGTTTGCGGTGTCACGCTCAGCTAAATCCTTTGGCTTCGCGCCGATAGAATTCGATAATCCCGGTCCCGTCATCGGCTCCGAAAAGATGCGTCAGCGCCCATATCGCGGCGTCCGCATGATCGGGACTGCCGCTGCCCGTGTAGCCCCCGGAGGAAAACGCGCAGAGCTGATCCTCGAGCTTACCAAACCGACCGACGTGATGCACTTGACCTCGCGCGTACCGCACCGAGATCGGCTCGGCGCGAACTGCCTTGCCACGGCTTGCGGTTACAAGGCGTACTGGCGCGTTCCGGTCCGCAGCCTGGATGGTCGCACGAACCATTTCTCCGCCGAAATTGCTTTCGGCCACGATGCAATCGGCGCGAAATTCATGGAAGGCTACGACAGCCCGCCTACCCCAGACCGCGGGCGCCTCGCGGCAGGAAAGATCCGCAAGGATATAGCAATCTCCATCAAATCCTCTTGCAGCGACGACGATTCCTATTTCGTCTGCGCCGAGATCGTCACGTCCCGCGGCACCTGAAGGATCGATGCCGACGACCACTGCCGCGCGCTTCTCGTCGGGGATATCCTCGGGCGCGCGTCGGCCGGCATCGATTGTCTCGTACGTCCACAGTGCACCGTCGACTTCATCGACATAAACGCCTTCATAAAAGCGTTTACGCTGCTTTTCAGGCAGATTTTCGAGACTTGCCAAAAACTCCGCGGAAAGATTTTCGAAATTGTCAGGAGGATTTAAAAACGCACGCTGGTAGTTGTCCGGGTCTTTAAGCTGTTGCTTGGAAACCGGATCGCGTTTTTCGCCGAAAAGAACATTGGTCCAATGCGACTTGCCAGCCGGATTGAGATCCACATACGCATGCTGGCGAATTCCGCGTGTCACTTGCGCCAGCCGCGTAAAGGCGATTAATGCAGAGGAATAAGGAATCTGCGAGGCTTCGTTTAGAAACACGGTGGCATATTCGAGTCCGAGGATTTTTTCGACGCGGTCCTTGTCGTCGAGTCCCCCAATCCAGACACGCGAGCCATTTGGGAGCGCAAAATAACCGTCCTGACGATGCTCCTTAAGCCGCATGCCGGGAAAACAGAACTGCACGACTTGAGGAAGCGTGCCGAGCGCGATGGAAGCCCGCGCCGCATTGGCGTGGTGGCGCAATATGGCATGGCGTGAACCTTTTGCCTGGAGCGCGCGCATTATTATCATGCGGACAATAAGGAAGGTCTTGCCTGAGCGTGTCCCCCCTGCAAGACAAGTGTAACGCTGCCGTCCCTCCAAGAGACAGCGAGCCGCTTCCTGGCCTGCGCTGAATGTCACCATTCGTGGTTCCGATTGCGATTATGATCATGGCGTGCGGAAGCCCTCGTCGCCTTGCGAGTTATTGCTTCAATGATTACAAAATGGCGGACAGCTCTTCACGGACGCTACTTCGATGAGCCCGCGGCGGTGGAAGAGGCTGGGCACCGTCTCATTGCGAAAACGGATGTGCCGAGCTTATTGTGATGGAGGAGCCATCAAAGTGGACGCAGTTCGTCCCCGGCATGCGCGCATATAGCGCTCACAATCGCTAGCATGTCAACGCTCCAACGCTGCGCCGATTTGCGCAACCTTACATGTTTGGCAGCGCCCACTATGGAGGATCACCATGGTGACGAACCGGAAGATTGTTACGGGAATGGATCGGCCATTCCACGAAAGCTGCCGTGAGTCCTTCTGATGAGGTGAATTACGACGGGCATTAGCGAACGCAGCGGCTTTATCGCAGGGCGGGGCCCGCGCCATTACCAGCGCGTTGCCGCATATCGAAATGGAAGGAGGAGACATCGGCACGCAGTTCGTGCCCGGTACGCGCGCATATAGCGCTCACAATCGCTTGCATGTCAACGCTCCCGCACCGCGCCGATTTGCGCAATCTTACACGTTCGGCAACGCTCGCTATGGAGGAGCACCATGGCGACGAACTGGGAAAATTGTTACGAGAATGGATCGGCCATTCCACGATAGCTGCCAGGACACCTTCAGATGGGGTGGATTGCGACGGCGAACGCGGCGGCGTTATCGCAGCGCGACGCGCGCGACGTTACCAGCGAGTGGCCGAATATCGAAAATGGAAGGAAGAGACATCGGCACACAGTTCGTGCCCGGCATGCGCGCATATAGCGCTCACAATCGCTAGCATGTCAACGCACCCGCATCACGCCGATTGGCGCAATCTTACATGATCCACGATCCTTTTGCCGTGCGAACCAACGATCAACAGCCCAAATCGCGGCTTCTGGTCGAGGGGCCGTAAGTCAGGCCATACTTTCTTCCAGCCCGATCTCTTTATCGCCGCGACCGCCCAGCAACATGGCCTGATGGTCGTCTCCCGCGACACAAACGACTACGAAAGGGCACGCGTTCCAGTCATCAATCTGTAAAGAAACGCGGCCTCGTAGCCCCCCTTGCAAGGTCAGCAAAACAAAAATTCGATGGCTAGCTGGAGAACGCCGGTTTGTCCGGGGCGGCCGGTTTTGTCCGGCGGCGGCGCGGTTTATGTGTATAAGCTCCGGCATTGTCAGGCGGGACCCGCGCGGCTGTCTGGATAACTACCCACCCGCAAACCGGAAGCATAAACACATGAGCAAACAAGAAAAATCGCTATTCATGACCTTTCTCATGACCCCTGACATGGCCAATTTCTCGGGCCACGTTCATGGAGGCATCATCTTGAAGCTGCTCGATCAAGTGGCTTACGCCTGCGCCGCCAGATATTGCAAAAACTACGTGGTGACGGCCTCACTCGACCAAGTGATTTTTAAGGAACCCATCAAGGTCGGCGAATTGGTGACTTTTAAGGCCAATGTCAACTATGCCGGCAGGACGTCGATGGAAATTGGCATCAAGGTGATCGCCGAGAATCTGACCACCCAAGAGGCGCGCCACACTAACTCATGCTATTTTACCATGGTTGCGCGCAAGGAAGACGGCGGCCCGTGCCCCGTCCCGCCTCTCGAGATCGAGACCGAGATTGAACGGCGGCTGTTCGAGGCGGGCAAGATGCGCAAGGAAATGCGCAAGGAGATCATGGTAAGAAATACGGCGCTGCACGTCGGCATCCCGGATTAGCGGGGTCAAGGAATGACGCGTGGCAGCGCAGACGAAATAGTGCTGCCGTTCAAGTTGAACCCGGACGGCCAATCCAAACAAGGCGCGCGGGAGCGGCGGAAGTCACCGCCAAGCCGGCTGTTGCCAAACCGCACAAAAGAATCCGCCCAAAACACAACCTGTGCGCCCTGCGAAGGTGCGATTTTCTCGCGCCTTGATCGCACCAAAATGTTTCACGTGAAACTTTTTTGTACGATCGATCCGCAAGACGTGTAGACTCCTCGCTCCGGTCAAGGCGCATATAACAATGTCCGTTTTTCTCCCGGCCGATCCTGCCGAGGTGGCAGAATGCGTCACCGAGGCAGCTGCAAGGCGCACGCCGGTTTCGGTCACTGGTCTCGGTTCGAAGGCGGCACTTGGCAGGCCAGTGAAAAACGCGGACCGCCTCGATCTCTCCCGTCTCGACGGCGTCACTTTTTATGAGTCTGGCGAGCTCGTATTCTCGGCGCTTGCCGGAACCCCCATCGAGACCATCGAGACGATGCTCGCCCAAAATGCGCAGGAGTTGGCCTTCGAGCCGATGTCCTTTGCGGCGCTTTATGGCACCGGAAGTGGAACAATCGGCGGCGCAATCATGGCCAATCTCTCTGGTCCACGCCGCATCAAAGCGGGCGCAGCGCGGGATTTTGTCTTGGGCGTCCAGGCCGTGTCCGGCCGCGGTGAGGCTTTTAGGGCTGGTGGCCGGGTCGTGAAAAACGTCACCGGCTATGATTTGTCGCGTGGCCTTGCCGGGTCCTTCGGAACCCTAGCCGTGGCAACCGAGGTGACCTTAAAAGTACTTCCGCGCGGGGAAACTTCGGCGACACTGATACTTGCCGGACTCGATCCGGCGTCGGCCGTTACAGCGCTTTGCGCCGCCATGGGCGCGCCGGCCGATGTATCGGGCGCCGCGCATCTGCCGCCATACGCGGCAAAAACACAAGGGTACTCGACCTCGATCACGGCGTTGCGCGTCGAGGGTTTTTTGACTTCCGTCACTGGGCGTCTCGACCGGCTCGAAGCGATGCTGAAAGATTTAGCGCCAATGGCCCGGCTGGACGCGCCTGCTTCCCAGTCGCTCTGGCGCGCCATTCGCGATGTCGCGCCTCTCGCCTGCCCATGCGAAAAAATCATTTGGAGAATCTCCGTGGCCCCAACCTCCGGACCAAAAATCGCCGCGACGGTTGCCGAAGCGCATGAGGCTGAAGCTTTGTTCGATTGGTCGGGCGGCTTGGTTTGGCTCGCGCTCGACCCTTGCCCCGGCGCGGCGGCGGACGTCATTCGCAAAGCGGTCGCGGAAAATGGCGGCGGGCACGCTACCTTAATCCGCGCACCCGCCGAAACCCGCGGAAAAATCCCGGTGTTCGAACCGCAGCCGCAAGAGCTCGCCGCACTGTCGCGGCGGCTGAAATATGCGTTCGATCCTTATGCGATTTTGGAGCCGTGCCGCATGTGGGCGGAATTTTGAGATGCAGACGAATTTTTCTCCCTCGCAGCTCAAAAATCCGGCGACTGCAGAGGCGGAGAAAATTCTCCGCACCTGCGTTCATTGCGGCTTCTGCAACGCGACCTGCCCAACCTTCGTGCTGCTTGGCGACGAACGCGATTCTCCGCGCGGACGCATCTATCTTATCAAGGACATGCTCGAACAAAACCGGGCCGCCGATGCGGTAACGGTCAAGCACATCGACCGCTGTCTTTCCTGCCTCGCTTGCATGACGGCTTGCCCATCAGGGGTGAACTACATGCATCTTGTCGATGGGGCGAGAAGCCATATCGAAAAGACTTATCGAAGACCGCTCGCGGACCGGCTCTTCCGGGCTTTTCTCGGTGCCGTTCTCCCTTACCCAAGCCGTTTCCGGGTTGCGATCGCCGCCGCGCCCTTGGCGAGACCCTTCAGCTTTCTTTATCCGCGGTTTGGCCGCACGGGGCGGCGTTTTGCCGCGATGCTTCGTCTCGCTCCAGACCGTGCGCAATCCGCCTGTTTGAACCCGAGCGCGATGTCCCCGGCCGTAGCACCGGTTGCTCGCGTGGCCCTACATGGCGGCTGCGCGCAGCAGGTTTTGCGGCCAGAGATCAACGGCGCCACGATTCGCTTGCTGACTAGGTTAGGAATTGAAACCGTGCTTGCCAAAGGCGAAGGCTGTTGTGGTGCGCTACTGCACCATTTGGGCAAGGAAGCGGGCGCGCTTGTCCAGGCGCGGCAGAACATTGATGTTTGGAGCGCGGAAATCGAGGGGCATGGACTCGATGCGATTTTGATCACGGCATCAGGCTGTGGTACCATGATCAAGGATTATGGATTTCTGTTTCGCAACGATCCCGCATATGCGGCAAAAGCAGCGCGCATTTCCGCCCTTGCCAAGGACGTGACGGAATTTCTGGATACGCTGGATCTGCCGGAGCCGGCGAAACCGTCCGGCCTAACGGTCGCCTATCATTCAGCCTGCTCGATGCAGCATGGCCAAAAGATCGACGCCTTGCCAAGGCAGCTCTTGACGCAAGCAGGCTTTAAGGTCCGGGACATTCCCGAAGGGCATTTGTGCTGCGGCTCTGCCGGCACCTATAACATCTTGGAGCCGGAAATTGCCTTGCGGCTGCGCGACCGCAAGATCGCGAATATCGTGCAGACCTCGGCCGCTCTCGTCGCTACCGGGAACATCGGCTGTATCGCGCAGATCGCGAGCGGCACATCGATCCCGGTGCTCCATACGATCGAACTTCTCGACTTCGCCCATGGTGGACCAATGCCGACTGGCCTCGCGAACATTGCGGGCTGAACATTATTTCCGTAAAATTCTTAGACACTGGAGGTCAGCACCTATAACAATAATTGAATTCTCAACGCCTCCAAAACTCTGCTGGAAGACAGCGACCTCCAGGCGCCTTCTCGAGCCCTAGGCATTTTCAAGCGACGTTGACATCAGTTCGCGTCAAGGAAATGTGATAAAACAAAACGTAGAGCGCTTTCTGATTCCAGTGAATCAGAAAGCGCTTTCGCGTTTTGGAACGACCTGGGATTACGCCACCTTCAATTGCCACCACTTCCGCGACGGTATCCTTGATTCCTGGTCCAACGTTATCGGTTTATGATTCCTCCACTAGAGGTTGTAAACGTAGATGTGCCCTGTAGCGGGCTGTATGGATCGCAAAGCGGGGTTCCGTTGGATTGAATTATAGTGGTAATGTCACCTGAACAAGACGACTGAGTACCGTTTTTCGCTTCGGTAACATTCGTGAGTGTAATGACGGAACACACTCCTGATTTGCAACCATTAGCTGAAAAGAGGTTCCCGTGGATTGTGCTATTTTGAATAGTTATTTGTCCGCCGCTAGATGCTTGAACTATATGACTCCATATGTCACTCCCTTGAACATTCATGACGGAAAGCGGTCCAACTGGGTCTAGCTCCGCGAGCTGTAATGTGGAGTTGGTTACAGTTACATTGCCAGCGATAACTCCAATTTCGTTTATAGCGGAGTTAGAAATTTGTGCATTGACGGGAGCAGGACCACTGCCAATGTAAATCTGCCAGGCAAGCGGACCGAGGTTCACATTGTTAAGCGTCAACTGCGGCTGACTGCTCCACGGAAATGTGAGGGAAAACGGCGTGCCGGCTCCTACGATCCCTAGTGGAAGCTGGTTCAGCGTCACGGTACCAGTGGGGGATGTGGCTGGATCTAAATTGACTGAAACGGAGAGCTCCTTTGTCGAGACGTTGGCTCCGATAATGGTCCAATTGGAGTTGGCATGGGACTCAATTGAGAGGCCTGGTTGGGCATTTGTCACCGCGACATTCCATCCGACCTGTAAGCCTGTAGAGCTACCAGCAGACCACGTATAATTCGTTGTTGTATTGGGAAGGGTGAGGGTTCCGGATGTGCCGGAACCTAATCCTAGGTGGAGACCATGCTGGCTTTGATTTCCAGTTACGCTTATAGAATTTTGTCCGTTTAAGTATAGCTCAGTAGGCACTGTCGAGTTTGTACCGCTAAAACTTGAACTGTTGCCCATTTTTGCTATTAACCAGTTATTAGTCCGATCCAATGTAGAATTTACGACCTGTATATTTGTGTTTCCATTAGCGTATAGGGCCGATGTCAAATTACGTGTTCCCAGAGCGTTCGTAGTTACGATGCCATTGAGCATGGATATATTAGCATTGTCGGTTGCATTGATATTCCACTGAAGATTGTACTGGTTGGCCAGGGCAAGTGTTCCACCATTGACGCTCAGCGCCCCAGAGCCGGACAAATTGATATTGCCTACCACTGTCAGCACGATGGATTGTCCGATGTTTAGCAGTGAGGCATTGGTTCCAGTTCCTCCGATGACTAAATTACCGTTTATCGTACAATTTTCCTGCAAATCATTCATTGACCCATCTGTTAAAGTTAAGCCGCTAAACCCGCCACTGGGGCAGTGCAGCGCTGTAAGTGTTGTTGCAGATACCGTAATAGTTGCCGACGATGGGGCCGCCGTTCCACCTGTGCCGGTGCAGGTGATAGAGTAGGATTGTGAGGCAGTCGGAGAGACGGTTGCGGAGCCTGATGTCCCACCTGCGGTGAAGCCGGTGCCAGTACACGATGTGGCGTTGGTGCTACTCCATGTGAGAGTTGAGGAGCCGCCGGAGGTTATTGAGGTTGGGTTTGCAGTAAGGGAGACGGTGGGGAGGGGTGTGACCTTGGCTAGGTTGTCCTGGATGGTCCACCCGTCTGCGCCAATGTCAAAGTTGATATTCCACCAGACGACACCGCTGACGGTTGTGGGACCGTCGACAACGGTACCTAACGCGCCGAGAGCTTCCTGACCGAGAATTGTTCCTGAGGTTGAGGCTGTTGCGTAGACGGTGAGATTGGCAGTGGTTTGGACACGGTCGCCGATGACAAAAGCTGGAGGGGCGGCAGCAATGGTAATAGTATTGCTCAACGAATTATTCGACTTACTGCTCTCGGTAATGCGGCCGAGAGGGTCAACCTGCGCTAGTACGG
>DATBQJ010000017.1:0-16459 GCA_036560885.1 Methylocella sp. | reverse complement strand
CGGGAGAATGCGCGATTGCGCCGGCGCGGCAATTTCAAGCGCGACGATGTTTAATGGATCGACGCCTTCCATATCGAAAGTTTCGGCGGCGGTGGCCCGCACGCGCTCCCTCGGGCCTCCCATCGCCTCCAGTACATGGATTTGGGATTGGCCGAGGTCCCTGTCGCAGAGGAGTTTTGCAAGACGCGGCGGCGTGGTCTCGTCCCATGACAGGCAAAGGATCTTTGCGTGTGGTTGTAGCGCCGGAATAATCCGCTCGAACTCGCGTCCATGCAGCGACATGAGGCAACAGTCTTGCAGACTCCAGTTGAGCCTTGCCGCCGCGAGGCTGAACGCCGAGGGCGCCGGAAAACATTGCATTTCTTGTGGGCTGACATGGGCGCTAAGCAAAGTTCCGATGCCATAAAAGAAAGGATCGCCCGAGGCGAGGACACAGACGATTGAGCCTCGCCGGGCGAGAATTTTTGGGATCGCACCCGCGAGCGGCGAAGGCCAGGCGATCGTTTCGGCCGAAAGCGGGCCCGCAAGCGCAAGATGGCGGGCGCCGCCCACGACCAAATGGGCTTGCGCAAGCAGCATCCGCGCGGCAGGAGTAAGACCCGCGACGCCGTCCTCCCCGATGCCGATCAGCGACAACCATTTTTCGCGAGGGGGCGAGGTCATGGCAGCGATAGAAATTTGGGAAACGGGCGATGCGGGTTCTCGTGCTTGGTGGTACGTTCGAGGCGAGCAAGCTTGCGGATCTCCTTGCGGAGAGGACCGATATTTCGTCCGTGCTGTCGTTCGCTGGCCGTACCAATGCGCTCCGCGCGCCAAAAATTCCCTATCGGATCGGCGGCTTTGGCGGCGTGGATGGCCTTAACGCCTATCTCGAAGCCGAGCGCGTCGACGTCCTCGTCGATGCCACGCATCCTTTCGCCGGACAAATTTCGCGCCATGCGGCGATCGCTGCAGGTCGGGCGCAAATTCCACTTATCGTTTTGTCGCGCCCGGCGTGGGTGCGGGAGCCGGGCGATCGTTGGATTGACGTAGCCGATATGGCCGCCGCCGCCGCCGCGCTCGGGCGCGAACCGAGGCGCGTCCTCTTGACGATCGGCCGCCTGCAAATAGAGGCCTTTTCGGCGGCGCCCCAGCATTTCTATCTTATTCGCACGATTGAGCCGCTCGCGCCTTTGCCAAACCTGCCGCGCCATCGCGTCGTCCATGGGCGCGGCCCCTTCGCGGTTGAAGCGGAGGAACAGCTTTTGCGCGAGGAATCGATCGATATCATCGTTAGCAAGAATAGCGGCGGCGAGGCGGCGTTCGCCAAAATTCTCGCGGCGCGGCGTCTCGGCCTGCCAATTGTCATGGTCGCCCGCCCGCGGCAAGCCTCGGGAGCGGTCTTGCACGATCCAGCCGAAGCCATGGCGTTCATCCTTCGTCATCGTGCAACCTTGACGCCACGCGGCGTATAGACGAACGGCGTGCCGCTGCTGCGTGGAATGATCCGGGTTTCGCTGGAACCAACGATGATCAGCGTGCTCATGTCCGCGCGGCCGGGGTCCGCGCTTGCGAGCGTCTCTACAACAATCTGTTCATCCACGCGCCCGACCGCCCGGGCAAAAATGACCGGCGTCGAACCAGCCTTGAGGCCGCGCAGCAGCGCGAAAGCGTCATGGATGCGGCCCGGCCGCGCGGCCGAGGCGGGGTTATAGAGCGCGATCACGAAATCGGCGCTTGCCGCAAGCGCGAGCCGCTTTTCCACCACGGCCCAGGGCTTGAGATTGTCCGACAAGGAGATCGCGCAAAAGTCGTTTCCCAAAGGCGCGCCAACCCGCGCCGCCGCCGCCTGCATGGCCGAAACCCCAGGGCTAACCGCGACGTCGATGTCGCGCCAGCCAGGTTCGCCCTCCTCGATTGCCTCGAAAACGGCCGCCGCCATCGCGAACACGCCCGGATCGCCGCCGGAAACGAGAACGACATGGCGCCCGTCCCCGGCCAAGCGCAACGCATGGCGCGCGCGCTCCAATTCGGCCCCGTTGCCGCTTTGGTGGCGCGTCTGACCTTGTTTGCGAGGAAGCCGCTCGAGATAGGGCGCGTAGCCGGCAAGATCGGTCGCATGAGCAATGAGCTGCGAGGCTTCGGGCGTGATCCATGCGCCGCCGCCGGGGCCAAGTCCGGCGATCCGCAAGCTTCCCGGCGCCGTCATGGGCGCCTGCCTTGGCCGGGAATGAGAATGGAAGAAAAATAAGGCGCATGATCGCCGGTCTTGACGGCAAGCGGAACGATCGTTTCGGCTTCGCTGGTGCCATGTTCGACATAGATTGCCGTCGAAAGGCGCCCTGCCTCGGCGATCGCCGCGCGGATTTTCGCTAGATTGGCGCCGATCTTGATGATGACCACCGCATCGGCCGCACCGAGATAATGGACCAATGCCGCGCGCCCGAGCGTGCCCGGGAGAACGCTCAAGACGTCGTCGCCCCAGGCCATCGGCGTCTTTGCCGCACTCCAGCATCCCGACATGCCGGTGACGCCGGGAACGATCTCGACGCTGAAACGATCCTTCAAGCGGGCAAAAATATGGATGAAGGAGCCATAGAAAAGCGGGTCGCCCTCGCAGACGAGAGCGACATCGCGGCCTGCTTGAAGATGCGCCGCTATGGCACCCTCCGCCTCGGTGTAGAACGCGCGGAGTTCTTGCGTATAGGCGGGCTCGCAAAAATGGGTTTCCGTCGTTAACGGATAGAGCAACGGCAATTGGAGGCATGTTTCGCCCACCCAGCGGTCGAGGATGGTGCGGGCATTTCCGCGCGCCCCCTTCTTGGCGAAATAGGCGGCGACGGGAACGGCACCGATGATCTTCATGGCCTTGACCGTCACAAGGTCGGGATCGCCCGGCCCGAGGCCGACGCCAAAGAGGCGGCCGTTCGGCGAGGAACATTCGCTCATTCGGCTTCGCTCGCAATCGCATTCAAGGCGGCGGCGGCCATGGCGCTGCCTCCCTTGCGCCCCTTAAGGGTAATGAAAGGCGCGCGGGCGTCAGTGATGAGCGCCTCTTTCGATTCCGCCGCGCCGACGAAGCCGACCGGCATTCCAATAATACATGCGGGCCGCGCGGACGTGTTATCGAGCATGTCGAGAAGATGAAACAAGGCGGTCGGCGCATTGCCGATGGCGGCGATCGCGCCATCGAGTCTGTCGCGCCAAAGTTCGAGCGCCGCGGCGCTGCGCGTGGTGCCAAGTCTTTGCGCGAGCGATACGACGGCTGGGTCGTCAAGGGTGCAGATCACCTCGTTACCGCGCGGCAGACGCGCCGCGATAACTCCCCGCGCGAGCATTTTGGAATCGCACAGGATCGGCGCGCCTTGCCGGAGCGCTTGGCGCGCGTTTGCCACGGCGCCGTCCGAAAAGACGAGACCGCCGGCGATCTCCACCATTCCGCAGGCGTGAATCATCCGCACCGCGACATGCTCTTCCTCACGCGGGAAGCGGGCGAGATCGGCCTCGGCGCGGATCGTCGCGAAGGAGCGTCGGGTGATTTCCGCCCCGTCGCGCAAATAGTTGAAGCGGCTCAATGCCTCGCTCATTGCCTCTCCAGCTCGCTCCGCCGCCCGGAATCGGACGCCATCGTTTCCAATATTTTTCGCGCCGCCGCCAGGTCGAGGCCTTTTGCATCGCTGATCCTTGCATCGCACGCATCCACGGCAAGATTGTAGCGTCCCGCATGAGCGACGAGAGTGAAGGGCGTCGGCGCCTGCCGCGCGCAGCCCTTGGCGCAGCCAGACACATGCAGCGCGACCCCGGTTTTGCACAGCCGCCGGGCGGCATACATCAAGGCTAAAGCGTCGGAGCGGGTATCGGTGGTGCCGCGCTCGCAGGTCGAGGCGCCGCCGCACGCCGCTATTGCCAAGCGCGCATCCTTTGGATCGACAACGAAACCCTGTGCGGCAAAATGAGCACGCAGGGCATCGGCTTGCCGTTCTTGAACATGCGGCACGATCAATGCACGCCATGGCGTGAGCCTGATCTCGCCGGCGCCAAAAACTTCAGCGGCGCACGCCGCCGTGTCGAGCATATCCGCGTCAAGACGCCCAAAAGCCGCGCCAACCCCGAAGCAGGTGCTTTCGTTGAAGCGCAGCAAGCCAACCGGACAAGGCTCCTCGTTGGCGTCGCTCTTTCGGGGTGGACCGGGGCGCAGTCCGGCAAGTGCGGCTATCGCGCCGGCGCCGCACCTCTCGATAAGATCACGCATCCTCCGTGGCGGCTCTGCCATTTGCAATCCGAGCCGCAAAAAAGCGCGCGCGATGCGCAGGGCGGCGCGGGAAATATCGTCTCCCTTGCAGCACCCTAAATAAATTGCCTCGTTTGCACGCCCGCCAATTCCGATCGCGAATAATCGCGGGCCACCGATCCAATCAAACCGCACGTCGGCAGGGACACTGCCAAGCGAAAGCGCGCTTCCATCGTCGATCAGAAAGCCGAATTTTCCCGGCAACGCGTGCAAATCGGTGTTGGCGGCTAGCGCGGCCTCGAGTTCCAAGGCGGATCTGGCCGCATCAATTCGCCCATCAAGCCCGGCTAGCGGGCTCACCATAACGTTGCGAACGGCTTCGGCCGCCGCATTCTGATCGAGGAGGCCAAGTCCGGCGAGCGTTTCGGTTAATAAAGGCAAGCTTTCGCCGCGCACTCCTCGCATTTGCAAATTCGCACGGGCCGAAAGATCGAAAACTCCGCTCCCATGCGCGCGTCCGGCTTGCGCGAGCCCGCGCAGAGTCGTGGCACTCACAATGCCGCCGCTGATCCGCAGCCGCACGAGAAGCCCATCCTTGGCTTGCATCGGCCGCCGCGCGCCGGGACACCAGCCTTTGCGCAACACGGTCTCGCTAATCATCCGGGCGTCTCCCCCAATAAAGCGAGACAGGCGTGGGTCGAGTTGCGGCGGGTCTCCCAAAAACCCCGGGCGAGCGCCTCCTTGAAACACTTAGCAATAGCCCTCGCGGCCTCCGGATTGGCGTCAATGAGAAAATCCCGCACCGGAGGAGAGCCAAGGGTTGCCTCGAAGAGAAGCTCGAAATGCTGGCTCGCCACCGCATTGCTCAAAACCGCGAAAGCGTAGAGATTTTCGACCGTCCCGGCGATTTCGGCAGCGCCGCGATGACCGTGGCGCATCTGCCCGGCGATCCAGCGCGGATTGGCTGCCCGGGCCCGTACGACGCGAGCGATTTCTTGGGCCAGCGTGCGCACCTTGATGGCGCCGGGGCGCGCCGTTTCGACATGATAGACCGGCGCATCGTTGCCGAGCATTTGCGCAGCCGCCGCAAAGCCGCCTTCATGGTCAACATTGGCGCCAGCGTCGAGAATATCCTGCTCTTCTTGATCTTGAACATGAATGAAGGCGCCGGCGGCCGCGACACGCTCGGCGAATGCCGTGGTCGCGACGCCTTCACCTTGCGCCCCACTATAGACATGCGAGGTGGCGGCGAGGTAGCGCGCGCCGAGGTCATGCCGGGCGAGCGCGGGATCGTCGTCAATCGCCCGCGCAATACCGATTCCATAGGCGCCAGGCGCCGCGCCGAAAACCCGCAAGGGAACCCCCGGCGTGAGCCTGCGTGCCGCCGCGAGCGGGTTCAAATCATCTTCTTCGTCGAGTTCGCTCACAGCCCGTACCGCCTGATCGAACAAGGCGATCTGGGCCGGAAAGACATCGCGGAACAATCCGGAAATCCGGAAGGTGACATCGACGCGCGGATGCGACAGGCACGCGGGCGGAACGATCTTGAAGCCGGTGACTCGCGAAGACGTATTGTCCCAAAGCGGCGCGACGCCGATCAGCGCGAAAGCCTGGGCAAGATCGTCGCCTCCGGTGCGCATGCTGGCGCTTGCCCAAAGGTCCATGACAATGCTCGTTGGCCAACTGCCATGATCCTGGAGATAGCGGTTCAATACCTCCTTTGCCGCGCGTTGACCAATTTCCCAGGCGGTGCGCGTTGGCACCGCGCGCGGATCGATTCCGTAAAGATTACGCCCCGTGGGGAGCACATCGATGCGTCCGCGCGACGGCGCGCCGCCGGGGCCCGGCGCAATAAAGCGGCCATCGAGCGCGGCAAGAAGCGAAGCGCGCTCCGCTTCCCCGCAGCGATCGATCAGTTCGGTTAGTCGCGCAGCTGCGTCCTCCCCGGTGCCCGTATCGCCATGCGCCGGCTGAAGGGTTTGGGCGAGCGCGGCCACGGCGGCATCTCGCAAGCCGGCCTGCGGCGATTGCCCGAACACATGCAAGCCGTCGGCGATCCGCATGTCCTTTAGATCGCAAAGCCAAGCGTCGAGCTGGCGCAAGGCAACCGCTGGGTCGGCGCTATCCCTCAGCCCGCTATCCCGAAATATGCCTGTCTCTTTCGCCCGCGCGAGGATCGCTTGCGCCAATAGCCTCGCGCGCTTTGGGTCGAGCGATTCGGCACTCGCATATTCATCGAACAGGGCCTCAATTTCGAGCGCCGCGCCATGGCTCCCGGCGAATGTGAGAGGCGGCGTCATGTGGCCGATGGTGAGCGCGCAAATGCGCCTTTTGGCCTGCGCCGCTTCGCCTGGATTGTTGACGATAAAAGGATAGACGATGGGCAGCGGTCCGAGCACCGCCTCGGGCGCGCAACCCTCGCCGAGTGCCACCGCCTTGCCGGGCAGCCATTCAAGCGTGCCATGGGTGCCGCAATGAATCATCGCATCGATCTTTTCGTGCTGGCGAAGCCACACATAGAAGGCAACGTAGGAATGGCGCGGTGGCAGCCCAGTGTTATGATAGTCCGCCTTGTGTTGTGCAGAAATGCCGCGATCGGGTTGCAATGCGACGATCAAATTCCCGGCGCGCACCACCGGAAATGTGAACGCGTCACCGTCCGCCTCTGCTTCGGGACCACCCCATTGTGCCCGCACCGAATCCACGAATGCCTTGGGCATGGCATCGAGGGCCAGGATATAATCGGCGAGTGTAAGGCGTTCTATTGAAGCCCCATCTTCGAGGTGGCGCATCAATTTGTTCGTGCGCGGGAGCGGCCCGATTTCGTATCCGGCCTCGCGAAGGGTGCCGGCGATCGAGGCGACGCTTTTTGCCGTGTCGAGGCCCACGGCATAGCCGCCGCGGCCTTGCTTGCCTGGATAGTCCGGAAGTACGCAGGCGATTTTGCGCGTGGCGCGGGGAGTCTTGCGCAATCTCACCCAAGCGGCGGTAAGGTCCGCGACGAAATTTACCCGCGATGGCAGAGGCGCGTGAATGCGGGGAGTAAATTCTAGATCCGTGCGATGTCCGGTTTCGGCCTTGCAGGCAATTGCGCAGGTAATCAATCGCCCGTCCATTTCCGGGAGAACGACATTCATGGCGAGATCGGCGGCGCCGAGACCGCGGGGATTTTCCTGCCACTGCGCCACCGTGGCGCTGCTGAAAATCGCTTGCAGGACCGGCGCACCGGCGCCGTCGAGAATGCCCGCTTCCGCATCTAAACGTGCCGAAAAACCTGTCGTATTGACGATCACATCGGGTTTTTCCTGGGCGAGTACGGTGCGCACGAAGGCGGCGGCGTCCGCGTCCTTCAGACTCGTCACGAAAATCGTGGAGACGGCGAGGCCACGCGCGGCGAGCACGTCCGCGAGCGTGCCAATTGCTGCCGTGTCCCCCGCGATCTTAAAAGAACGGTAGAAGATGACAAGCACCCGGCCCTTAGCGGAATCGGGCGTCCGGCGTCCCGCTTCGAAATAGCCCGCTGCCGCACTTGCCGGGAGCACAGGCGGACTGCGCCGCGCGACAGGCGCACCGGCGCGGCTTTCGATGAAATCGAGAAGCGCTTCGATGTGTTCCGTTCCGCCATGCTGGAAAGCGGCATGGATATGCCGGAGATCGGCATGCGGCACGGTAGAGAGGGCATCCAG
The DNA here is from genome assembly GCA_036560885.1 of Methylocella sp. Taxonomy (GTDB): domain Bacteria; phylum Pseudomonadota; class Alphaproteobacteria; order Rhizobiales; family Beijerinckiaceae; genus Methylocapsa. The sequence continues at coordinate 8,563 of DATBQJ010000017.1, read as the reverse complement.
CCGTGCATCTTCCATCGCGTCGCCCGGCACGATGGCAAGCGCGAAATTCTGCATCCGTGCCACGCGGGAAAATTCCTCGGCGCCGTAGCGCCAATAATCGAGACCGCCAAGGAGACGAATCAGCACGAAACGTGCTTGGCTCGCGGCCTTCTCGACATAAAGATCGACCGAATAGGGATGTTTGAGCTGGCCTAGATTGGCGAGCCGCAGGCTCATGGCATTCGCCGGGCGCCGCCCCGCGGCCGCCGCGACAAGGCCGAGATCGCTGTCGGAGAAGGACAGAAACAAGATGCCGGCCGGGGTTTGTCCGAGATCGACGGCGGCCTCGGCTTCGTCGAGCGATCGCTGATCCGTGCGCAGAAGATGCATGGCTCAGGATTCTCCGCGCGCGAGATGCCTTGCAATTTCCGCCTTGTCGAAACCCTTCTCACCGATGATCACGAGACGGCCACGCCGCGCTTCCCCAGGGCGCCACGGGCGGTCGAAACTCTTTTGCAAGCGATTGCCGACGGCTTGGACGAGAAGCCGCGCCGGCTTGCCGCGCACCTCGACAAAACCCTTGATTCGTAACACATCGTGGCGGGTAGCGATTTCGGCTAATTGGTGTAGCAAGGCGTCGCTATCGCCGATCGTGCCGGTCTCGAAGACAGCGCTTTCGAAATCATCGTGATCGTGTGCGAGACCGCCATCATGAAGAGAGGGCCGCGCGGCAAGATCGTCCTCAGCCGCGGCCATGAGCCCGAGCAGGATCGCGGGGTCGATCTTTCCCTCGCGAGCCGACACGATTTTTACGCCGCGGGGCACAAGGGCCGCGATATCTCCGGCGATACGGCGCTGGGTGTCCAAATCGATGAGATCGGATTTATTGAGGACAATGAGATCGGCGCACAGCACCTGGTCCTGAAACACCTCTTCGAGCGGATTGTCATGGTCGATCGAAGGATCTGCGGCACGCTGGCGCGCCAATTTGACAGGGTCATCTGCGAAGCGCCCGTCCGCCACCGCTCTGCCATCGACGACCGCGACGACCCCATCGACTGTCAAGCGCGCGCGAATGGCTGGCCAATCGAAGGCCTTTACCAAAGGCTTCGGCAGAGCAAGGCCGGAGGTTTCGATGACAATGTGATCGGGAAGAGGATCGAGGGCGAGAAGCTTCTCGATCGCCGGCAAAAAATCATCGGCGACGGTGCAGCAGATGCAGCCGTTGGCAAGTTCGATAATATTTTCCGCGCCGCAAGCGAGATCCCCGCAGCCTTCTAAAATTTCAGCGTCGATGCCGATGTCGCCGAATTCGTTGATGACGAGAGCAAGTCGGCGACCCTTCGCGCTAGCCAGAAGATGGCGGATGAGGGTCGTCTTCCCAGCGCCGAGAAAGCCGGTGACGATCGTCGCCGGGATTTTGGCCGGGATTTCGGAAAGGCGGTTCATGAGCGGCACCCGGTCCGTAGCGCGTGGGCGGGTGCTTTGTGGGCGAGCCGGGCGAGCCCGGGCTCCTTCGCTGGGGCGGCAAGCGCACCAGCATCGAGGGAGGCCGGAGCACCCCGCCGGCCCTTCTTGCTCGATCGAGCGGCAGGTTTCCTGGCTCGCGGATCATCGCCTCGCGCCGCCTTCCCAGGATACGGTTGCCCAGATCCCAGTGGCGTACCGGCGCAGGGCTACCCGCAGACAGTTGCGGGGGCAGCTGCGGATCGCAGCGCCGCCTCCAAGGAGGCCGACGCTGCGCCACATTCCCTTTTACCCCTCGAAGCGAGGGACCGTTACGCGCTTGACACTAGACCGAACGGCGGGCGTGTCAACCGGCGGCGAATTGTACGCAAGCTCGGGACATAGTTTATGGAATTTCGCACGCAAAGGCGCGGCACAAACCGGCCCAATCCTTGTCTCTTGCGATGACGCGGGTTTAAATTCCTGAAACCTGACAAACAACCACCGATACCAAGACATTTATCCGCAATTACCTTGATTTTATCAAAGTCATTCTTTACATCCCATACTGACGCGTTTTGTACTTTGACAGTTTTTCTCCTCGGCGTGATAGCGTAACAAATACCCATTTGCGATGGCCCGCGAGATGGCCGCGGACGTTGCGGCAGGGCGAGAATAGTTTTGACCGGCGATTCCAGCGCCTGATTAGCGTGCCAGCAACGAGAGGCAAGGGTTTGAAGAATGCCGCCGTTTTCCTATGAAATGCATGAAATGGCCCATCTCGCTCTGGCCCCGGCGCGGGCCGTTTCTGATGCCGCGCGGACATGGCTCGAGAGCCCCATCAATCCGTTCTCCTATACCGCCGCCGGCCGGAAGATGGCCGCCTCGGCGAAAATTTTCGAGCGGTTGACCAGGCGGTACGACAAGCCTGCGTTCGGCCTCGCCACAACCGCCGTCGATGGCAAAATCGTTGCCATCGTGGAGCGGGTGGCCTGGGAGCGGAGATTTTGCAAGCTCCTCCATTTTGAAAAGCAGTTTGACGGGATGGCTCCCGAGCCGAAACAGAAGCTGTTGATCGTCGCCCCCATGTCCGGCCATTACGCGACCTTGCTGCGCGGGACTGTGGAAGCATTTCTCCCTTTCTATGACGTCTACATCACCGACTGGGTGGATGCCCGGGAGGTTCCCCTTGTGGACGGTGGCTTCGACCTCGACGATTACATCGACTATCTGATCGCGATTTGCGAAACCTTGAGCAAGGAACACGACGGCGCCAGCGTGCATACGATCGGGGTCTGCCAGCCGGCGGTTCCACTGATCGCCGCCATTGCCCTTATGGAGGCGCAGGATAGCCCGCACGTTCCTGCCTCGATGACGCTGATGGGCGGTCCGATTGACACAAGGCGAAGCCCGACCAAGGTCAACCTTCTGGCGCAGGAGCGTGGCAGCGCGTGGTTTGCGCGCAATTGTATCTGCAGCGTTCCCTTTGGCTATCCTGGGGCCGGACGGGATGTCTATCCGGGCTTTCTGCAACTTACGGGCTTCATGGCGATGAATATAGATCGCCACATCACCGCGAATTGGGAATTTTTTGATCATCTTGTCAGCGGCGACGGAGATTCTGCAAGAAAACACAGTGAATTTTATGACGAATATTGCTCAGTCATGGATCTGACTGCGGAATTCTATTTGCAGACGGTCGAAACCGTCTTTGTCACACATGCGTTGCCAAATGGCGAGATGAAACATCGCGGTGCGCCGGTGGATCTTTCCGCTATCCGGCGCGTTAGGCTGCTCACTGTGGAAGGCGAAAACGACGATATTTCGGGGATTGGCCAGACCCTTGCCGCGCAGGAACTTTGCCGCAGTATTCCGCAATCAATGAAGGCGAACTATCTCCAAAATAAGGTCGGTCATTTCGGAGTTTTTAACGGTTCCCGTTTCCGTGCGGAGATAGTACCCCGCATCAAGGAATTCCATGCCTCGTTTTAAAGAAGCTGACGGCATTTTTTGAAATGGACTTGTGCCATCTTTTCCGCGCTGCGCGACTGCTTCCCAGTCAAATGACTGCATTTGATTGGGAAGCGGTCTGAGCGCAGACCCAGCGAGAAGATCCGAATAAAGCCTATTGCTCCTTCGGGCCGTTAATAGAGCCTTGCATGGCAACGATCACCTGTTCGGCTGGCTTGAAAGCTGCCTTGGCGAGGCTGGAATGGAGTTCGCGCATTTTCGTCGCCTGCGCAACGAATTCGGCGTACGCAGTCTTGGCATATTCCGTCTGGACCTGAATCACGGACTCAAACGACTTGGCGCCTAGTAATTTTTCGCCCAGAGCCAGGCGTGCTTCCACTGACTTTTTCGTATAGTCGGCCCCTTCGGCAAAAATGGCACGAAGGATGGTAGCAAAGTCGTCGAGGTGTCCGTTTCCTGCGTTTTGCGCACTCTCAGACTCTTTAGTCATGGCATCTCCTCCCAATTCCACAACCGCTTGCGCAAGCTTAGCAACGTCATCACATTTAGCGGAATCAGCTCCTTTAACGACAACACCAGTGGCGGCTATAAACTATTAATTCTTTGAGCTTATCGAGTTTTTCATACATCTTAATACACAATTTATAATAAAAGTCAATGTTTTAATTCTATGCAACATAATTCAAAGCCGCGATACGGCGACGGCACGGTTGAACTGGTGGATGTCGGGCCTTAACCGAATACTTCCGTCGATTCGCGAGCCCTGGTCACGCAACTCAAATGAAGCAGCAGCTTTGTAATGCCCAAGTTTGAAATTTACTTCGCGTCCCATTGACTTCGTTAACACCAAGTATCATGTGCAATCCATGTCGCGATGTGGCGCAGCTCTACAACATGCGGCTACATTCAGGAGACATGGCTCACATCCGCGACATAGCCCCGGTCATTGCCGGGGCTTCCTTTGATTTGGCATCATTTCTTCACTTCGCCACGACACTCGTTCGCGAGCCTGCGAATTTCGACGATTAAGCTCTAGCGACTCAGAGGGCCTCAAAGTATTCTGAGGCCATGCCACGTTTCCCGCGACACAATGCACCCCGCGTCACTGGTATCGCTTATCTCGATGTGTCTCACGCAGGCGAGACCTATCGAATCAATTTGCGGCGAACGGCGACCGCGCGCCGCTTTACCTTGCGCGTCCGGGCGGCGACCCAGGACGTTGTTTTGACCATGCCCGCACGGGGAAGCCTCACTGAGGCAAGGTCGTTCGCGGACCGGCATGCAGCCTGGATCGGCGCGAAACTGCGCCGGCTGCCGGAAATGATCCCGTTCGCGCCGGGAGCGTTCGTGCCGTTGCGTGGAACGTTGCATCAGATTATCCATTGCCCGGCGGCGCGCGGCGGGGTGTGGATTGAAGGCGGCGCGGCAAGTCCGCAGAGCAACGCCCGTCCCTTGCTTTGCGTGAGCGCCGAGGCGCCGTTCGTGGCCCGGCGAGTGCGCGAGTTTCTCGTTAGGGAGGCCAGGCGGGATATTGAGGCCGCCGTCGAAAGCCACACGAAAAAACTGGGAGTCGCGCGTCGAAAAATCACCTTGCGGGATACCACGAGCCGGTGGGGATCTTGCTCCGCATCGGGCGCGCTCAGCTTTTCCTGGCGGCTCATATTGGCGCCTTGTTTCGTCCTCGATTATCTCGCGGCACATGAAGCCGCGCATCTCTTGCATATGAATCATTCCGCGGCGTTCTGGGCCGCAGTCGCGCGCTTGACGGCGGATACGGAGCGCGCGGAGGCCTGGCTCAAGGCGCATGGCTCCGGCTTGCTCCGCTTTGGAGCAGACCTAGCTTAGAGTCCGTATTCGCACGTCGCGAAAAACCTCAAACTGCTGTAGGCGGCACTTTGGCGGCAGACTCGCTCAGACGCTTGCGGTAGAGCGCCGCGAAATCGATCGGATCGATGTAGAGCGGCGGAAAGCCGCCAGCGCGGACGGCGTCGGCAATGATCTGGCGCGCGAAAGGAAACAAAAGCCTGGGGCACTCGATCATGACGGCCGGATGCATGTCGGTGGGAGCAATGTTGCGCAGCCGGAATAGACCCGCGTAGTCGAGCTCGAATTTAAACAGAAGACCAGCGCCCTCACCCGCCGACCCTTCGAGAAGAATATTGACCTCGAAGTCGGCTTCCGCGACTTGCCGCGCGTTGACATTGACCTGAATGGAAATATTCGGCGCTTTTTCCTGAGGCCCGAGGGAGCGCGGCGCATTCGGGTTCTCGAATGAGAAATCCTTGGTATATTGCACCATCGCGTTGATCGAAGGCGCAATGCCGGCCTCAGCGCCGTTGCCGTTGCCTTGTCCGTCAGCCATCATAAGAAAATCTCCCCGGGATTGCGGGTAGCACGAATGCAGGAATGCGACAAGCTGACCTGGGGCGGGCACGCGCCGAGGGCACATTGACCGCTAGGGTCGTAGTGTCGTCATGCCTGCGCCACGGCGAATCTCGCGATGCTCATTGCGCGACTGGAATTGTGTTCCGCGCCATGCGCAAGACATTCGCACATCAAGGAGAAAGTCACCCATCCCGCGCCGTGCTGTCCGTCGCTTAGCTGCAAAACAGGACTACAAAAACGGGACACTCCGAGTCACTCGTCACTGAGTTGCATAACCTGCCGCACCGGTTAGCTCGCCTCCACGCTTTTGGCGGCTTCGTCGAGAATATCCGAGATTTTTGCGATCTGCCCGGCGGCGAGCGGGCCTTGCGCGAGGCGCAACCGCAAGGCGAGTTTGAGATTTTCCATCGCGCGCACGATTTGCGGTGCCGGGCCGCCGCCGTGGCGCGCATTGATCGCCGCGATGCGGGCAAAAATCTCCTCGGCCAAGGCGCGATTGCGTTCGAGTTCCGTCTCGCCTTCCGGCGTGATCGCGTAGAGTTTGCGCGGTCCGTCGGTCGTCTCGACGCGGATCAGCCCTTGCTCCTCCAAGAGCGTCAAGGCCGGATAGACGATTCCAGGGCTGGGCGAATAAGCGCCGCCAAGGCGATCCTCGATCGCCTTGATGATTTCATAGCCGTGCGAAGGCTTTTCGCCGATCAGCTTTAAAATGATCAAACGGACATCGCCCTGGCCGAAGAAACGGCGGCGGGCGCCGAAGAGGCCGAAATGGCGATGCATGCGGCCGCCGCCGGAAACGCCATCATTTTGCGGGCAGACACGAGAATAGGCATGGAAACGCATGGGGAAACTCCTGCTGTTCTAACAAAGATATATCTCAAAGAGATATATCTGGATATAGCGTGTGCAAGTGCTCTCTCGCAAAAATTTTTGGTGCATAGCGGTGTGCGAAGGAAATCCCCTAGCCCGGAAAACCCTTCGTTCACATCGGCACGCACAAAGAAAACATGTGACCGTGACAAATCCGCCATATCGTGGCGAACGTTTCTCCGTTACAAAGTCAATGTCTCGCAACATTGCTTTGAATCGGTCCAAAAATGATCATTTTAACGCGCCGCACGATGATCGCCGGGGTATCTGCCTCCGCCGCAACCTGCCTTGCCGGATGCGCCAACACGAACCCCAATCCCTCGCTGAATGCCGCCGCCGTTTCTGGAGCGCCGCCGCCTTCGCCCGCGAACCCTGCCATGGCAGATGCCACAGAACCGAATTACAACGCGATTTACGCGGAGTCGAAAGATGCCAACTTCACCGTCCCCGCCGTCAATACATCGCAGGTCGATTCTTCATTTTTGCGCAAGAATGTCAGCTATGCGACCAATGAAGGTCCGGGCACGATCGTCGTCGATCCTGCCAATCACTTTCTCTATCATGTGGAAGGCGGCGGCAGGGCAACCCGCTATGGCGTCGGAGTCGGCCGCGATGGCTTCCGCTGGGCTGGGGAAGCGACGATCAAGAGTAAACAGGAATGGCCGGACTGGTATCCACCCAAGGAAATGCTCGACCGCAGGCCGGACCTTATGCCGCACATGGTTGATCTGCAAAGCGGGATTGGGATGCACGGCGGTCCCGCCAATCCGCTCGGCGCCCGCGCCATGTATCTTTGGCAAGGAAACCAGGATACTTATTTCCGCATCCATGGCACCAACGAGCCCTGGACCATTGGGACGAGCCAATCCTCGGGCTGCATTCGCATGATCAATCAGGATGCAATGGATCTCTACGAGAAAACGCCGGTCGGCACGCGGGTCGTGGTGCTCGGCTCGCCTGGGGCCGTCCCAGCCATCGCCTCGCGTGTTTGAGGATTCGCATTATCTCTGGCAGCCGCCACAATAAAACGTGGCGCGGCCAGCTTGGGTGATCCGCCGTACCGGGCCGCCGCACCGCGCGCACTCCTCGTGCTCGCGGCCATAGACCCGAAAATTATGCTGAAAATAGCCGAGCGTGCCGTCAGTCTGCCTATGGTCGCGTAGCGACGAGCCGCCCGCCGCCACCGCCTCGTTCAAAACGTCGCGAATAACGCGAGCCAGATGCACCGCGCGCGGGCTCGGCGTGCCATCATTGCGGACCAAGCTTCCGGCGGCACGGCGCGGCGACAGGCCGGCCCGATGCAAAGCCTCGCAGACATAAATATTGCCAAGACCGGCAATCAGCGTCTGGTCGAGGAGCGCGGCTTTCAGCGACGTTGTCTTCCCCGCAAAAAGCCTGGCGAGAGCCGCGCCGTCGAATTCGCCGCCGAGCGGTTCTATTCCAATGTTCCGGAACAGCGGATGCGCGGCAAATTCCGGACGCGGTATTAACTGCATGAATCCGAAGCGGCGTGGATCGTTGTAAACGATACGCGCGCCGGTCGAGAGTTCGAACGTGACATGATCGTGCGAGGAGCTTTTCGCGCAGGCACCCTGTATTGGCTCCCGGGCTTGTTCAATGCGGAACGATCCTGACATGCCAAGGTGCATGACGAGAATGTCCGCGCCGTCAAGATCGGCAATGAGATATTTTGCCCGCCGCCGGAGCGCTTCGACTCGTTGGCCAATGAGGCGCTCAGCAAAACGCTCCGGAAACGGAAACCGCAAATCAAGCCGCCGCAGCTCGACCGCGGCGAGCCGCGCCCCGGCCATCGCGGCATCAAGCCCGCGGCGGACGGTTTCGACTTCAGGCAGTTCGGGCACTTGCCGGTATCCCTATTTTAGGCCATGACAAGTGCGCCACAATTGCCCTG
>DATBQJ010000016.1:0-5971 GCA_036560885.1 Methylocella sp. | reverse complement strand
ACCTTGATGTCATGCGCGGGCCTAGCCAATGAGTAGCCGCCGCCCTTGCCCTTTTTGGAAAACACGAGGCCGGCGTTGCGCAGTTCGCCGAGAATCGTGTCGAGAAATTTTTTTGGAATTTCATTCGCATTGGCGATGTCGTTTACGAGCGTTGCCTCGCCCGCCGGGCGCCCCGCAAGATGAACCATCGCCTTGAGACCATATTTTCCTTTTTTGGTGAGCATTCGTCTAACCTCGACCGTCACTTTTCCGCGCAAATGGATTCATTCGGCGACACTATTGGGCCACTTCGCAAATATATACAAGTTTTATAGTCTTTGACGGCAAAATTGCCGTCACGCCGAAGCCCTATCGATGATAGGGGCCGTCCCCGGGCGCGGAGGGAGGCGGCAAGCAAAGCCAAGCGTCCGATGGCGCGAGCACACCAAATCACCCATCGTCATCGAGATCGAACGCGCCGCGATCGATCCCGCCGCCCACAAGAATCGCGCGCTTGCCCGAATGATTGGGCGCGCCGACCACGCCTTCCTGTTCCATCCGTTCGACGAGGGAGGCCGCTTTATTGTAGCCGACCGACAGGCGGCGCTGGATATAGCTCGTCGAACATTTTTTGTCCCGCAAAACAATATTGACCGCGCGGTCGTAGAGGTCGCCCGCTTCCTCGGCATCCATACTGCCCGGCGCCGGCTCGCCGCCATCCTCGCCGTTTCCGTCGTTGTCCTCGGTGATCGCGTCGAGATATTCCGGCTGCCCTTGTGTCTTCAGATGGGCGACGATCTTTTCCACCTCGCTGTCGATGACGAAAGGCCCATGCACCCGCGAAATGCGCCCGCCTCCCGCCATGTACAGCATGTCGCCTGAGCCTAGAAGCTGCTCCGCGCCTTGCTCGCCCAAAATCGTGCGGCTGTCGATTTTGGAGGTGACCTGAAACGATATGCGGGTCGGAAAATTCGCCTTGATCGTCCCGGTGATGACATCGACGGAGGGGCGTTGCGTCGCCATGATGAGGTGGATGCCCGCCGCGCGCGCCATCTGGGCAAGGCGCTGGATCGCGCCTTCGATGTCCTTGCCCGCGACCATCATCAGATCGGCCATCTCGTCCACGATCACCACGATGAAAGGCAGAACTGAAAGCTGCATCGCCTCGTGTTCGTAGATCGCCTCGCCGGTGTCGCGATCGTAGCCGGTCTGGACCGTCCGCATGAGGGTCTCGCCCTTGGCCGCCGCCTCCGCGACCCGGGCGTTAAACCCGTCGATGTTGCGGACGCCGAGCTTCGACATGTTCTTGTAGCGCTCCTCCATTTCCCGCACCGCCCATTTGAGCGCGACGACCGCCTTCTTTGGGTCGGTGACGACCGGCGTCAGCAAATGCGGAATCCCATCATAGACCGACAATTCGAGCATTTTCGGATCGACCATGATGAGGCGGCATTCCTCCGGCTTTAGCCGGTAGAGCAGCGACAGGATCATAGTGTTGATGGCAACCGACTTGCCCGATCCCGTCGTGCCCGCAACGAGAAGGTGCGGCATCCTTGCCAGATCGACGATGATCGGCTCGCCGCCGATTGTCTTGCCAAGCGCAATCGCCAGCCGGTGTTTGGTTTTCTCGAAATCCTGGGACCCGAGCAATTCACGCAGATAGACGGTCTCGCGCCGTTGGTTCGGCAATTCGATGCCGATGGCGTTGCGCCCCTGAACCACGGCGACGCGGGCCGAGAGGGCCGCCATCGAACGCGCGATGTCGTCGGCAAGACCGATCACCCGCGAGGATTTGATGCCGGGCGCCGGCTCTAGTTCGTACAGCGTCACCACCGGGCCTGGCCGGACATGAATGATCTCGCCCTTGACGCCGAAATCCTCGAGCACCCCTTCAAGCAGTCTGGCGTTCTGGCCGAGCGCGTCCTCCGAGACGTTGTTCGCGACCGGCTTCTTCGGCTCGCCGAGGATGTGAAGCGGCGGCAACACATAGCCGGGCCGCGCCAGCCGGTCGAGCAGAGAGGGCTGCACCTCGTTCCGCGCGCGTGATCCTGGCTTTAACGCGCCGGCCACCCGCGCGATGCCGCGGCGCGGCGCGTAGATGTCCGGATCTTGGTCCTGGCTTTGCCCCGATGGCGTCCTCCCGCTTGCCGCACGGGCGGCTGGCGGGGCATAGGCGCTGGCGTCGAAATTCGACTCCCCCTGCTCGGACTGGGGCCAAAGCAGCGGCTCCGTGGCGAGATCGAGCGGGCGCGCGAAGGCACCGTCGGGTTGCAGCGCGGCCTCGGGCCACCCGGGCTGTTGCGCCGCGCGCCGGCGCGCGATTTGGCGCGCCAACGCTGCCTTAAGGCTGAGACCGGCATGAATGATGGCGCCGAGCAAAATGAGCGCGTAGCCCGGCTCGCCTGCGGCGTCCTGATCCTCTGGCCCCGGCGCGTCACGGCGGCGGGGCATCGAGTCTTCCTCGTCCTCGCCCATATTCGCAGAAGCGTAATCGCGCAGGCTGACCGAAGCCGACAGGCAGAGGATTGCACCGCCTGCCAGAATGGCGGCAAATAAGAGCGTTCCGTAGCCGTGCCCAGCGAGCAGGCGGTAAGGAACCGCGAGAATCGCATCGCCCACGACGCCTCCGAGGCCCGTCGGCAAGGGCCAGCGGGCGGTTGGCGGCAGCATTGAGGCGAGCCCTGACGACAACACGCCGCCGCCGAGGCATAGCACAAGCCGGGCCTTTACTCGTTCGAGGCGCCGGGCAGCAATGAGCCGCCATCCCCAAAAGCTCACCGGAGCAAGAAACGCGATCACTGATAGGCCTAGCATTTGCATCGCGAGGTCGGCGGCAACGGCCCCTGGCGCGCCAAGCAGATTATGCACCGGTCCCGAGGCCGCATGATTGAAGCTCGGGTCCAGGACCGACCAGGACGCCAATGCCAAGGCAAGCCCCGCCGTCACGGCGATGAGGCCGAGCCCGGCGAGTTCGGCGCCGCGCCGCATCACGAATTCGCGCAAGGATTCCGGTATGTGATCCAGCGCTGTGAAACTTGCCGTTGTCCGCATCCTGCCTCGCCGGCGTTGCACCGCTTCCATTTAACCCGATCCTTCCGCCGGCCGCGAAAACGAACCAGCTTTCGCGGCCATGCGGAACAAAAGGCCTCGAGTAGGGCGCGATCGACTTGAAAATCCGATCCTGCGCTCAGCCCTGTTTCAAAAGCCTCTGCAAGTGACTAGCCCTCATCCTGAGTTTATCGAAGGACGAGACGGCCTTTCAGGCCTCTCTCCGGGCGCCCGTTTCCGTCGCGTTCGCTTTGCGAACCGATTCGCTCGCAGTGGACCTCGGGCATCCTTCCGCTCAGGGTGAGGGCTTAGGATCTTGTGCAGGCTTTTGAAACAGGCCCCCCAGCATCTTGGCCCGCGACACCGGCGAGCTTGCGACAAATTATCAGGATGCGGTTAAAGGTGTTTTAACCGTGACTCGGCCCGCTGCGACGGGGGCGTTAGAATGCGCGGATTTGGGCAATCCCACCGGCGCCGTGTCGCATTTGCTGGTCACGAGCAGTCGCGAGGATTCAAGAAGCTGCCGACAGCTTCGGCGACGATCAAAGGCTTTGAGGTCATGCGCATGATCCGCAAACGGCAGTGCCTTATGGTTGAAGACGGTGCCGCGGGAGAAATCAGTTTTGTGAACCGGCTCTTCTGCCTGGCCGCTTGATAGGACGAGATGGGAGGAGCAAATTCCGCCTCAAGCTCGCAAATGCAACAGAGCCAGGAGGAAATCATGACGAACGACAGCACGAAGCCCACGCACCGCACGGCTACGTCTACAATCCGATAATCCAGTCCTTGTCGGCGATGTTGTCTCCGCCCAGGAACGTGCGAGCTGGTGCAGTTCTCACCGTTATGGCGTCCTTAAACCATCGCCCGCTCACCAGTGAATGTCCGGGATCCAGGTCTCCTATCCTTCTATCCTCTCCCAATGGAATGCTCGTGTGGCTAATAAGGTACTGCCGCTCAAGCGAGGACTGTAATTTCAGCACGGCTACGTTCTCACATTCTGCGACCAAACCTTTTCGAAGCTTTCCGGGCCGCTGAGTGCTTATTATAAGGAAAATATTATATTTGCGACCTTCGGCGGCAATGGTCGCAATAAAATCACTTACCTTCTGCTACAAAGCATTCTCTGCGTTCTCTGGAACAAAGTTATGGGCCTCATCAATCACAACAAAGGTTGGCTTCTGGGATCCGAACTTGCTAACCTCAATATCCTCATAGTCATCCAGCTCTGTCTCACCCAGAGACTGCATTTCAGGTTCTGGCGCCTGATCATTTTCCTCATCGAACTGGCCATGATCTGTACCGGTCGGAATAACGCTAGTCTTTACCCTTTCAAGACGATCTTCTCTGGCCTTTCGCCATGTGGCTATGCTATTAAACCAGATATTCTGTAATGCAACATAGCACGCCAGAAGCGAGTGACGGGGCGGCGAACCTGCCAAACTGACAGATAGAAAATTCCATGCGGGATGCACGGCGAGGTCCGGGTTCTGAAATCCTCTGAATACATAGCCACCCAAGTCTGTGGCCAGACTCTCGTGTTCCGGGATATTACGAAGGCGATTGAGATACATAATACGCCCGTACTTTTTGCGGATCACGCGAAAGTGCGTTCGGACGCGGGTCCAATCGGCGGACTCGAGCGAAATCGCGATGTCGTACAGAGAAAGTGACGGCGCAATCCTATTTGTCTCAAACAGGCTCGCTATCTTCTCCAAGTCTCTTAATGATACGCCGCGCAGAAATTCCTTATCGTGCTTATTAACATAATAGTGGCATGCTGCTATTCCTTGCATCAACTTAGGATCGCTTGATTCATCGAGACCTAGCAGGAACTCTTGCATGTCAGGAGCAAGAAACTTCCAGTGTAGCTTCAGCGGCGCGCCGAAGGCGTTGTCCACCCTGTCGGCTCTGTAGATCTCTGATTTTTTTTAGCCTTTCAGTGAAAACATCTTTCGTCCAAAAACCCTCTTCTCTTGGGGCAAAGAACGTCTCGAAATCTCCGTTGGGATCAATTGCGACGACGCGGGCCTTCGTTCTGAGCAGAAGTTCCTCCAACAAGCGAGCCAGAAAAAAAGACTTACCGCTGCCTGACTGCCCAAGGACCATTGTATGTGCTTTTAAGTCGCTCGGCGAAGCAGTGGCGATTACATCGGTTTTTGCATTCGTCCCAATTGCCAGCATCCTAGCCTCCCCCCTGCCTCAGTCGCGCGAACATTGTGAATTCTGTGAAAGACTAGCGCCACCCGCTTCGAATATCTTGAATCAATAGCGGAATGAAGACGCCGCGACGAGTCACTTTATTTCCTATCGCTATGGTCCGCACACGCCAAACCTAGTCGACGGAAAAGCGGCACCCGAGGGCCCGCGGTCGTGTCCCCAGTAGTGGTGCAGCTCGGTAGAGCAAAGCCGTCCGCACGCGCGCCCTCAATAGCGCCGGAGCGGGCGGACGGCTTTGCGGTGGCCACCGGCTATTCGCCGGGAGGGTCGGGTTGCTGACACCAACCTGATTCGAGGAACCACCGATGACCGACGAGATGATGAACCTCCGCACGCTCGTGGAGAAGGCCCCTGATGGCGAAGGGTCACCGACCAGCTCCGCCCCAAGCTGCCCAAGCTTGCCGGCTTCCTCGATGAGGCGGAGACCGATGTGCTCGCTTACATGACCTTCCCGCCCCAGCACCGGACCAAGCTGCACTCGACCAACCCGATCGAGCGCCTCAACGGCGAGATCAAGCGGCGGACCGAGGTGGTCGGCATCTGCCCCAACGAAGATGCCATCGTTCGCCTCGTCGGCGCGATCCTGCTCGAACAGAACGATGAGTGGGCTGTCCAGCGTGCCCGCTACATGACGCTGGAAACTATCGCGCCGTTGAGCGATGATCCCGCCGTCAGCTTCCCGGCAATCGCCAGCTGACCTGTCCGGCCCTCGCCGACGAATGCGGTG
>DATBQJ010000015.1:0-4999 GCA_036560885.1 Methylocella sp. | reverse complement strand
TTGGTCGATGCGCCGCTCGATTTCCGGCCGGAAATGCCGGATGAGACCCTGCACCGGCCAGGCTGCCGCATCGCCAAGCGCGCAGATCGTGTGGCCTTCGATTTTCGTCGTGACTTCGAGCAGCATGTCGATCTCGCGCCTCTGCGCGCGACCTTCCGCCATGCGGGACAAGACGCGCCAGAGCCAGCCGGTGCCTTCCCGACAAGGCGTGCATTGGCCACAGCTCTCATGCTTATAAAAATAGCTGATTCTAGCGATCGCCCGCACGATGTCGGTCGATTTGTCCATCACAATGACCGCCGCCGTGCCGAGCCCGGATTTCAAATCGCGCAAGCTATCGAAATCCATCGCCGCGTCGATGATTTCGTGCGCTGGAACGCAAGGCACCGACGAGCCGCCAGGGATCACCGCGAGCAGATTGTCGAAACCGCCGCGAACGCCGCCGCAATGGCGCTCGATCAGTTCGCGGAAGGGAATTGACATCGCTTCTTCCACATTGCAGGGCTTGTTGATGTGGCCGGAGACGCAGAAGAGCTTCGTGCCAGAATTGTTCTTCGCGCCAAAGCTTGCAAACCAAGCCGCGCCGCGGCGGAGAATGGCCGGGGCGGCGGCAATCGACTCCACATTGTTGACGGTCGTCGGACAGCCATAAAGACCCATGTTGGCGGGGAAAGGCGGCTTTAGCCGGGGCATGCCTTTTTTGCCTTCGAGCGACTCCAAAAGCGCGGTTTCCTCGCCGCAGATATAGGCGCCGGCACCGTGATGCACATAAACGTCGAACGGCCAGCCGTGGATATTGTTCTTGCCGATAAGTTTAGCCGCATAGGCTTCGGCGATTGCGGCCTCCAAACGGCGGCCTTCCAAAATAAATTCGCCGCGAATATAAATATAGCAGACATGCGCCTGCATCGCGAAGCAAGCGAGGAAACAACCTTCGATGAGAAGCTGCGGATCGTTACGCATGATTTCCCGGTCCTTGCAGGTGCCGGGCTCCGATTCGTCGGCGTTGACGACGAGATACGAAGGCCGCGCCGGATCCGGCTTCGGCATGAAGGACCATTTGAGGCCGGTCGGGAAGCCTGCGCCGCCGCGCCCGCGCAGGCCAGAGGCCTTCATCTCCTCGATGATCCAGTCCTTGCCCTTGTCGATCAGTTTTTTGGTGTTGTCCCAGCCGCCGCGCGCACGTGCGCCCTTGAGACGCCAGTCGCCGAAGCCATAGAGATTGGTGAAGATGCGATTTTTGTCTTCGAGCATCTCTTTCGACCTTACGATTGGTTCAAAACGGGCGTGCTCAACGGACCACTGCGGCCGTCGGAGCCATAAAGCGAGGTCAATGAAGTAAGCCCGCCCACTGGTTCGGAAGTAACGCGTCCAGTTTGCGAACCGGTCTTTACGGGGCGGCCCGCGGCGAGATCGTCGAGCAATTTCTCGAAATTTTGCGGCGTCAGATCCTCGTAATAATCCTCGTTGATCTGGACCATCGGGGCGTTGCAGCAGGCACCCAGACATTCGACTTCGACCCAGGAGAACATGCCGTCCGCTGTCACTTTTCCTTGTTCGCCAATTCGCTTGCGCAAAATTTCCTTGATCGCGTTGGAGCCCGCAAGCAAGCAAGGCGTCGTACCGCACATCTGGATATAAAACCTGCCGACCGGCGCGAGATTGAACATCGTATAGAAAGTGGCGATTTCGAGCACCCGGATAGGCGGCATGCCGAGCATTTGCGCGACCTTCTCGATTGCCGGTTTCGGCAGCCAATAATCGTTCTGCTTTTGCGCAAGCCATAACAGCGGGAGGACCGCGGATGCGGCGCGGCCTTCCGGATATTTTTGCAAAATTTCTTCGCACTTTGCCTCGTTTTCGCGGGTAAAGGCGAAGGATTTGGGCTGGTTTTCGGCAAGACGGCGAACGGACATCGATTGAGCTCTATGGTCTCATGCCTTAACGGCAGGCCTCGCAGTGCAGGGCGTTTTGCTTCTCCGGAAGGCTGACGGCGGCATCACCGGTCAATCTCACCAAAGACGATATCGATCGAACCCAAAATCGCGCTCACGTCGGCGAGCATCGATTTGCGGCAGAGAAAATCCATCGCGGCAAGATGCGCGAAGCCCGGCGCCCTGATCTTGCAGCGATATGGCCTATTGGTGCCATCCGAGACGAGATAAACGCCGAACTCTCCTTTCGGCGCCTCGACCGCGCAATAGACTTCGCCGGCTGGAACATGAAAGCCTTCCGTATAGAGCTTGAAGTGATGGATCAAAGCCTCCATCGAGCGCTTCATTTCCCCTCGCAATGGCGCCACCACTTTGCCATCCCTGGCGACGACAGGCCCTTGGCCATCGGGCGCAAAAAGCTTCACGACGCATTGCTTCATGATTTTGGCCGATTGGCGCATCTCTTCCATGCGAATGACTTGCCGGTCGTAATTGTCGCCGTGGCGGCCGACGGGAATATCGAATTCCATCTCTTCGTAGCATTCATAGGGCTGCGCCTTGCGCAGATCCCAGGGCGCGCCGGACCCGCGCACCATGACGCCAGAAAAGCCGCGGCGCCAGCACTCCTCCAAGCTGACGACGCCGATATCGACATTGCGCTGCTTAAAGATGCGGTTATCGATGAACAGCGTCTGCAAATCGTCGCATACCTTTAAGAAAGGGTCGCACCAGGCGCCGATGTCCTCGATGAGCTGATTTGGAATATCGCCATGCACGCCGCCGGGCCGGAAATAGTTGGCGTGCATGCGGGAACCGGATGCGCGCTCATAGAAAACCATGAGCTTCTCGCGCTCCTCGAAACCCCACAGCGGCGGCGTCAAGGCACCGACGTCCATCGCCTGCGTCGTGATACAGAGAAGATGCGATAAAATCCGGCCGATTTCGCAAAATAAAACACGCAGCAGCTGGCCGCGCCGCGGCACTTCGAGGCCAAGCAATTTCTCGATGGCGAGGCAGAAGGCATGTTCCTGATTCATCGGCGCGACGTAGTCGAGCCGGTCGAAGTAAGGTATGTTCTGCAAATAGGTGCGCGCCTCCATCAATTTTTCGGTGCCGCGATGGAGGAGCCCGATGTGCGGATCGACACGCTCGACAATTTCGCCGTCGAGTTCGAGTATGAGCCGCAAGACGCCATGCGCGGCGGGATGCTGCGGACCAAAATTGATTGCGAAATTACGGACCGGATTTTCGCTCATGTCAAATCAGTCTTGAGGCGGCCGTCATTGCGGATTGCCCTTGGCTTTCTCGTCGCCAGGCAACGCATAGTCGATCGCGCCCTCCCACGGCGACAGAAAATCGAACGAGCGAAATTCCTGGGTGAGCTTGACAGGCTCGTAGACAACGCGCTTTTGCTGATCGTCGTAGCGAACCTCGACATAGCCGGTCATTGGAAAATCCTTGCGCAAGGGGTGGCCGTCGAAGCCGTAGTCGGTCAATAGCCGACGCAAGTCCGGATGGTCTGAAAAAACTACGCCGAAAAGATCGTAGGCCTCGCGCTCGTACCAATTGGCGGCGGGATAAATCCCGGTGAGCGAGGCGACCGGCGTAGCCTCACTGACCGCGACCTTGATACGGATGCGGCGGTTGTGCTTGGGAGAGAGAAGATGGGTGACGACATCGAAGCGCTTCTCGCGAACCGGATAATCAACGGCAGTGAGATCGATGAATGATAGGAAGAGACAGCTTGGATCGTCGCGGAGATAGGTCACCGTCTCGATTAACCGGTCGAGCTCGACCGTCAAAGTCAATTCGCCAAAGGCAGTCGAAATCCCGCTGATGGCGCCGGGCAGAGCCGCCGCTATGGCCTCGCCAATTTGTTGCAGGCTGCCGTTCATCACGCTCTCACCAATGTGCGTTTAAGATCCAGTTCGTCTTCAAGGCGCCGCGCGCGTAGCCTGTTTCTTGCCAAACGCCGGAATCCGGTTCGTCAGGACAATAATCTTACCGTTCGATCGTGCCGGTGCGGCGGATCTTCTTTTGGAGGAGCAATATTCCATAGAGGAGCGCTTCCGCCGAGGGCGGGCAGCCGGGGACGTAAATATCGACGGGAACGATCCGGTCGCAGCCGCGTACGACCGAATAGGAGTAGTGGTAATAGCCGCCGCCATTGGCGCAGGAACCCATCGAGATCACATACCGCGGCTCCGGCATCTGATCGTAGACCTTGCGGAGGGCAGGGGCCATTTTGTTGGTGAGCGTTCCGGCGACGATCATCACGTCGGATTGACGCGGCGAGCCGCGTGGTGCGAAGCCGAACCTTTCGACATCGTAGCGCGGCATTGCGACCTGCATCATTTCGACGGCGCAGCACGCAAGACCGAAGGTCATCCACATGAGCGAGCCGGTGCGCGCCCAGTTGATGAGCTCGTCCGCCGTGGTGACCAGGAATCCCTTGTCGGCGAGGCGATCGTTAACTGAAAGAAAATAAGGGTCCGCCGCCCGCGCGATGTCCGCTCGTGGCAAGTTCAATCCCATTCGAGAGCTCCCTTTTTCCATTCATAGACGAAACCGATGGTCAGAACGCCAAGGAAGATCATCATGGACCAGAAGCCGAAAGGCCCGGCTTCGCGAAAAGCGACCGCCCAGGGAAACAAAAACGCCACCTCGAGATCGAAAATAATGAAAAGCAGCGACACGAGATAAAAGCGCACGTCGAACTGCATGCGGGCGTCGTCGAAGGCATTGAACCCGCACTCATAGGCCGAAAGCTTTTCCGGATCCGGCGCCTTGAACGCGGCAAGGAAGGGGGCAAGCAGCAAGGCACCCGAAATCGCGGCGGCAACCGCCATGAAGACCGCGAGCGGCAAATATTGATCGAGAAGGTTCGGCATGAAGTGGCTCGGTCATGATTGCGCGGGATCGGACAACCAGGATGTAAGGACCTTGGATCCCTGCTTCAAGCGATCCGTACCGCAGTGCAACGAACTGCGCAAGATGGAGATTGAGATAACCGAAGCAGGACTTTTCCTGTCCGTCCTTTAGCTGCTCGTTTAATACACTTAAAT
>DATBQJ010000014.1:0-5514 GCA_036560885.1 Methylocella sp. | reverse complement strand
ACCGCCGGACGCTTTTGGGACCATCGACTTCCATCTCGGCGGGATTAAACGCCGGGTTATTGACCACGCGGAACGCCTTCTTGTCTTTCCACGGAGTCGTGTCGGCCGCGCCCTCCTGGCCCTCACCGGTTGAATCATTGAAATACTGGTCCACCAGTCCTTCGGTCGGCGGCAACTGGCCGATCTGCAGCGGCGGCAGGCCAAGGCTGTCCAACGCCAGCATGAACGCCTTCATATGGGTGATTTCGCGCGTCATTAGGAACTGCAGTGCGTCCTTGCTGTCTGCGTCGTCGGTGAAATTTTTTAGGCGCTCATAAACGATCTTCGCGCGCGCCTCCGCGGCGATGTTGCTGCGCAGGTCCACCTCGGGCTCGCCGGTGATCTTCAAGTAGTCGGCGGTCCATGCGCTGCCCTCGGAGTTGTAGAGATTGACGCCGCCGCCGCCGCAAATGGCGACCAGCGGATCCGCCTCGGCCGCCTTACGCGAGGTCTTCATCGGCAGCAGATGCATCCGCGCGAGGGTACCGATTACTTCCAGATGGCTCAGCTCCTCGGTACCGATATCCATTAGCATATCCTTCAATCCGGGATTGTCGCTGTTAAGGCCCTGAATTGAATACTGCATTGCAGCGGCGAGTTCGCCGTTGGCGCCGCCGAACTGCTCGAGCAGCATATTGCCAAAGCGCGGGTCGGCAGTCCCGACTTTGACGGTATACATCAGCTTCTTGACATGGTGATACATGGGGATTCTCCACGTTGGCCCGGGGAACGTGATGGGCGGCAAAGAGTTCCTTCAGCCATGGAGGCCCGCCTAGCAGACTTCA
This sequence comes from Methylocella sp., assembly GCA_036560885.1. GTDB lineage: Bacteria > Pseudomonadota > Alphaproteobacteria > Rhizobiales > Beijerinckiaceae > Methylocapsa. The sequence goes on along the minus strand of DATBQJ010000014.1, from coordinate 4,690 downwards.
CCTTCGGCGCTCGAACCTTTTAGGTACCCCATATTCCAGCTGTGTGGCTATCCATTCCCATTCCCCGGCATGTCATGCGATACGCGCTAAAAAGGCGGGGCGCCCGCCATAGCCATGGCGCATGGCCCGCTGTATGCTCCACAGATAAGACCCCACCGTTAACCCGCCCCCGCATCGAACAGCGCACAAAATGGCTGAAGAAACGCATTTCGGTTTTTCCCGCGTGCCGCTGCACGCCAAGCAGGCGCGGGTTGACGCGGTCTTTCACAAGGTCGCGTCCCGCTACGACCTGATGAACGATCTGATGTCCGCCGGCCTCCACCGGGTTTGGAAAGATATTTTCGTCAGCAGGGTCAAGCCTTCCAGGAAAACCCGGTTCCGGCATCTCGATGTGGCGGGCGGCACCGGCGACATAGCCTTCCGGGTGGCGAAAGCCGGCTCGGCGTTGACCGAGGTCGTTGTGCTCGACATTAATGCTGCTATGCTGGAGGAGGGACGCAGGCGTGCCCGCACTGCCAGTCGCGATTTGGCGGCGGCGTTCGACTTCGTCGAGGCAAACGCCGAGGAGCTGCCCTTCGCGGATGACAGCTTCGATACCTACACGATTGCCTTCGGCATTCGCAATGTGCCGCGCATCGACAGGGCGCTCAACGAGGCGCACCGGGTTCTGCGGCGCGGCGGACAATTTCTGTGTCTTGAATTCTCGAATGTGAACGTGCCGGTTCTCGACCGTCTCTACGAGGCCTATTCGTTTCGTGTCATCCCTTTGATTGGACGTTTGGTCGCGGGCGACGAAAAGCCCTATCGTTATCTCGTCGAATCGATCGCGCGGTTTCCCGATGCCGAGAGTTTTTGCGGCGAGATCGCCGGGGCGGGGTTCGAGCGGGCTTCGTTCACGCGGCTTTCGGGAGGCATCGTCGCCATTCACTCGGGATGGAAACTTTAGGCATGAGTCTGCCAAAACCATGGACTGTTTGGAGTGGATCGTGCTGCAAGTTCAGGGCGGCCAAGACCATGATTCTTAAAAGCAAAGCAGGCGGCCGCCGTCCGATCGTTCGCAAGCCGCACCGTTCGCAGCGCGATCCGGTCCTTCCGGATCCGGCCAGACACTAGGGCAAACGGTCTTGCGTTCTTCCCTCGGTTCTTCGCTGCGCCTCGCGCGCGCGGTTTTCGTGCTGGCCCGGGCCGGTGTGTTCAGCGACATCGATCCGTCGATTCTGCCGGCGCCCGCGCGGCTGCCGCTCGCCCTGGCAAGATTGCTAGCTAGGTCCGGCGCGAGGATTTCGGGTGCTAAAGCCGCCGGCAAACCGCCGAAGGGCCTTGCCAATCTCCCCAACGCGATCAGCCGGCTCGGACCTTCCTATGTCAAGCTCGGCCAATTCCTCGCGACCCGGCCTGACGTCGTCGGCGGGGCAATCGTCCAGCAACTCGAACTTTTGCAGGACCGGATGGCGCCATTTCCGCGCACGGTCGCGATAGCCACCATCGAGGCCGCCTTTGGCGAACCGCTCGACCGCACCTTTATAAGTTTCGGAGAGCCGGTCGCCGCCGCCTCTATTGCCCAGGTTCACCGGGCGCTCGTGGAAGACGGCGATGGCCAATGCGAAGTCGCCGTCAAGGTGCTGCGCCCGGGCGTCGAGCGGCTTTTCAAACGCGACCTCGGCGACATGTATTTCGCGGCGCGCCTGGCCGAACGCTGGTTCGAAGATGCTCGCCGCCTGAAGCCGGTCGGGGTCGTCGATACGCTCGCCCGCACCGTCAAGATGGAAATGGATTTCCGGCTCGAAGCCGCCGCAGCTTCCGAATTTGCCGAGAATTCGGCGCAAGACAAGGCATTCCGGGTTCCACGAATCGACTGGGACCGGACCACGAAAGAGGTACTGACACTCGAATGGATCGACGGAACGCCGTTGTCCGACATCAAAGCGCTCGCCGCAAAAGGCTATGATTTGCAAGGCCTCGGCCGCAACGTCGTTCAATCGTTCCTGCGGACCGCGATGCGGGATGGATTTTTCCATGCCGATATGCATCAGGGAAATTTGTTCGTCGATGAACAGGGACGACTCACCATGGTGGACTTCGGCATCATGGGCCGCCTCGGGTTCAAGGAGCGGCGGTTTCTTGCCGAAATCCTCTATGGCTTCATTAAGCGCGATTACCGGCGGGTGGCGGAGGTCCATTTCGAGGCCGGCTATGTGCCGCGCGTGCATAGGGTCGAGGATTTCGCGCAGGCCATCCGGGCGATCGGCGAGCCGATCCATTCCCGCACCGCCGATCAGATTTCCATGGCGAAACTGCTGACCCTTCTTTTCGAAATCACCGGCCTTTTCGACATGAAGACGCGAACCGAACTCGTTCTTCTACAAAAGACCATGGTCGTTGTCGAAGGCGTCGCACGCACGCTCGATCCGAAACTTAACGTGTGGACAACCGCTGAACCGGTGGTCGGTGCCTGGATCGAGCAGAACCTTGGGCCCGTGGGCAAATTGCAGGACGTTGCCCGCGCCGCGACGACGCTCGCGCGTTTCGCCGCCGACCTGCCTTCGGTGCTCGTGCGCGGCGAGAATATTGTCAATCAGCTCGAAGGCATGGCCGAAGACGGTTTTGAATTATCCGACGGAGCGATCGCGAAAATCGGCAAGGCCGAAGCGCGCGGCGCACGCTGGGGCCATATCGCGCTCTGGCTGATCGCCGCGATCGGCCTGTTGATGCTGTTGCGCTGACTCACAGAGATTCCTTGACGCGGAGCGCACGCTCGCGCGGTTGGCTTGCCATCTTGACAGGCGGGGTCAGGCGAACCGCAGTCAGCCGTAGCGCATGCCATTCCATTGAAGCCAGTGGGTCAGGTCGCGGCCAAGTCGGCATCCAAGGCGTTCTATTTCGGCGGCATAAAGGTCGCGAAGCGACTCCAATAAGCGACCGCGAATATCATAGCTAGGACCCTGGAACACCGGTTGGCTGAGTTCTGTAAGGTTGGCCGCGGCAAAATAGAGCGGGTCTATGCTCAGATGATGGGAAAGTTTGATCAGGACCGATCGGGGATCGGCACAAATGTCGTCCAAGACGATCAATTGCAGGCTCTCTTCGGGAAAAACCGCGAGCCAATTTTGGATGCACTGCAGGTAGTCCCCACGTTGACGTGACGCCCGCGAATGAAAATGATCGATGAACCATTGATCCGGGGTCTCTTCGATGGAAAGCCCGGCTCTGACGAGAACCATCAGCGAAAGCGCCCACGCGCGAGCAATAGGATTGCGCATGCTGTAAAAAAGCCGGACGCGCGGTGCAACGGAACGGATAGTGGTGATCGCCTCATGTCCGAGCATCGCATAGGCCGGCGTGATCTCTCCCTTCCTTACATCCGGTGCTGTCTCCGGGAACTGCGCGATCCACCAATTTATCCCGCGGTCCAAGTGGTGGTCCCAAAAATGGATCTCCTTACCGGCAGGAAATCTGACTTGCGGATGCTGCGCCAAGCGTTCGTAGAGCCATGTGGTGCCACATTTCTGTGCCCCAATGCCGAGAAAATCAATCATCGGCGTCCGCTCTGCCAAGACTCTCGGCTTGGTGCTGGGCTAATAGGCGCAAATGAAGGTGTCAGGCGCTTTCCTTGGCGCGGAACGCCCGCTTGCGCGCGTTGGGGTCGAGCAGCGCCTTGCGTAGCCGGATCGATTTCGGCGTGACTTCGACAAGCTCGTCGTCTTCGATATAGGCGAGTGCTTTTTCGAGCGTCATCCTTATCGGCGGAGTTAGGCGAACCGCCTCGTCTTTGCCGGCAGCGCGGATATTGGTCAGCTGCTTACCTTTTAAAACGTTGATCTCCAGATCGTTGTCCCGCGTGTGTTCGCCCACGATCATGCCGCGATAGACCTTGCAGCCTGGCTCGATCATCATCGGGCCTCGATCCTCGAGCTTCCACATCGCATAGGCGACTGATTCGCCAGTGTCGCTGGAAATCAAAACGCCATTGCGCCGCGAAGCGATCTCGCCCTTCCAGGGGGCGTAGGCGTGAAACAGCCGGTTCATGATCGCGGTGCCGCGGGTATCGGTCAAAAGCTCGCCCTGGTAGCCGATGAGCCCGCGTGTCGGCGCATGGAACACAAGGCGCAGGCGATCGCCGCCAGACGGCCGCATCTCGATCATCTCGGCCTTGCGCCCGGCCATCTTTTGCACGACAATTCCGGAATGCTCCTCGTCAACGTCGATGACCACTTCTTCGATCGGTTCGAAAAGCTGGTTCGTGGCCTCGTCTTTTTGAAAGACGACTTTCGGCCGGGATACGCCGAGCTCGAACCCCTCGCGGCGCATGGTCTCAATTAGGATCGCAAGCTGCAATTCACCGCGCCCCGAGACGATATAAGAGTCCGATCCTGGCGAATCTTCGACTCGCAAGGCGACATTGCCCTCGGCCTCCCTGTAAAGCCGGTCACGGATGACCCGGCTCGTGACCTTGTCGCCTTCAGTCCCGGCGAGCGGCGAATCGTTCACAAGAAACGTCATCGATAAGGTCGGCGGATCGATGGGCTGCGCCTGCAAAGGCTCTGCGACTTCGGGCGCGCAAAGCGTGTCGGCGACATTGAACTTTTCAAGTCCGGCGATCGCGATAATGTCGCCTGCTTCCGCCTCCTCGATCGGCACACGTTCAATACCCCGGAACGCCAGGATCTTGGACACCCGCCCCTGCTCGACC
>DATBQJ010000013.1:0-3159 GCA_036560885.1 Methylocella sp. | reverse complement strand
GCCGCCGCAGCTCGACCGCGGCGAGCCGCGCCCCGGCCATCGCGGCATCAAGCCCGCGGCGGACGGTTTCGACTTCAGGCAGTTCGGGCACTTGCCGGTATCCCTATTTTAGGCCATGACAAGTGCGCCACAATTGCCCTGCCCGTCAACCGGAACAGGCGGCAACCCGCCGCGCCATTATCCGCTAATGGGAGGTGCGAGCAGTGCTTCTATTCAAGCGGACGATCAGATCTTGCCGAGGAGGCTTCGATGTTCACCCGGTGCGACGGTTTGAAATTGGTGGTCGCCTTCGCCGCAGGGGCGGCGAATATGGCCACAGCGCCCGTCTGACCGGTCGCGGATCGGCGTCGTGGCATCCTTTTTTTCTTATGCTGGCGCGGTCTGGTGGAGCGTGGCGACCGCGCTTTTCTGCGCGACGCTTGGCTTAGGGCTGGCCCAGCCTTTCGTGCAGCGCCGGCGCGCGACGCGCACGGACCTGCCGCCCATCTCGGCAATTATTCCGGTAAAACTGCTCGACCCTGGTTTCGATACAGCGCAAGCCTCGATATTTCGCCAAGACTATCCCGCGTTCGAGGTCTTGATCGGCGCCGCCGAGCAAGAATCTCCCGCGCTCGACGCGGCACGCCACATCGCGGCCTCCTACCCCGCGGTTTCGTGCCGTTTTCTGCATTCGGCGGGCACTGCGGCGGTCAGCCCAAAACTCAATAATCTCGCGACGCCGCTCGCCAACGCGAGCCATGATTTCGTCTTCACCAAAGATTCGAATATCACGCTCGATCCGGATGCTATGACTGCCTTCGTGCGAAATTTGACCGAAGGAGTAGGCCTTGTCGTCGCGGTTCCGGTTGCGGTGCGTGCACGGAATTTCGCCGGCCGGATCGAAGCCTTCTTGATAAACGGACATGCCCGGCTCTTGCTGGCTGCCTCGGCGCTGGGCGTCGGTTTTGGCGTCGGCAAGACAATGCTTTTCCGGCGAAGCGCCCTCGCCAAGGCGGGCGGCATCGCCGCTTTAAGCGATACACTTGCCGAGGATACCGCAATTTCGTTGGCGTTCGCGCGGCAAGGGCTCAGGACCGTATTCTCGCATCGTACAGTCGCCCAGGAAACCGGCGCGCGAACGTTCCGGGAGATCTACGAGCGGCAGTCGCGGTGGAGCATCGTCCGAAGAAAACATGAGCGCTTCACTTTCCCTCTGGAGCCGCTGGCGAGCCCGCTCCCGGCGGCTGTTGCGGGCGCGCTCGCGGCGCCGCTTGTTTCCTGTCCCGCCTGGCTCGGCCTCTTCTCGACCTTGCTTTTGTGGTTCACAGCCGAGACAGGCTTCGCGCTATGCAAGGGGTGGGAGGTCTCGCGGTGGTCCCCACTCGCTTTTTTGGGGCGGGAATTTCTTGCTTTTGTGGCGTGGCTGCGCGCCTTCACCACTCATAATGTCGTCTGGGCCGAGGTTCGCTTCGATGCCCGCCAAGGTGCCCGTGTCCGCGAATCGGCGGCCTTGCCAAGTCATGCAGCAAGCGACCGCCGCGATTGCGGCTGATGCCCAGCGGGCTAAAGCATAACCGGCGAGGAGTCGGAAAGCCGCCGCCCGCGCTGCCGCGTGATCAAAACTGCGATGGCGAAAGGCGAGATCACGCGAATCTTTGCAGCGGCTTTGAGCAGTTGGTCTCCGCCGTTGCCGTGCGGAAAAACCTTCATTTTTGGGGTGCGCTGTCGTAGCAGGCTTTGGGCAAGCTCGGCGTGTTGAATTTAACCGGGTCGCCGCATTTGTCGCAACCGGCGGCAAAGAGACAAGCAACGGCGAGACTGGCCAAGGCAAAAACAACGCGGCGCATTATCTTCTCCCGTTTTGGCGGGCACGCATGACCGCTCCTTGCCCGCGATTGCCACGCCGGTCAAGCGAACCTAAGCAGCAATACCGCCGATCCCAAGCATGAGGTGCTCCGGCCCCCGCAACGACGCACCGGGGCGATAGGGCGGCGGGTCTGCCAAAAGGCGCGGATCGATAAGTCTCCTCGCAAGGGCGACGAGTGCCGCCTCGGCTTCGAGCCGGGCGAGAGACGCGCCAATGCAATAATGCGGGCCTGCGCCGAAGCCGAAATGCGGAGTATCGGTCCGATCCGGATCGAACCGGTCTGGGTGCGCAAAGCGCTTCGGGTCGCGGTTGCCGGATGCAAATAACAAAACGAGCCGCGCGTCTTTGGGGATCACCGTGCCAGCGATGTCGATCGCGGCCAAGGTCTTGCGCGTGCGGAATTGGCCCGGCGGCTCGAAACGCAAAAGTTCTTCGACAATCCGTGGCGCAAGCGTGGGATCCTGGCGCAGTTTCTCCAGCCATTCGGGGTGGCGCAAGAGCGTGAGCATACCATTGGCGATGAGATTGACGGTGGTCTCGTGTCCGGCCACCAGCAGAAGCACCGCGGTCGAGAGGAGATCGAAAGTTCCCATCCGTCCAAGTTTTTTGTCCTTGGTGGTCGCAAGGCCAGATAAAACGTCGCCCGCTGGCCGCTTGCGTTTCTCCTTGACGAGAGCACTCAAATAATTGGTAAGCGCGTCCCAATCCGCGACGGTTTTGAGGCGATCCTCTTCGCGGGCCTGGTGATCGGGGTCGAGCGATTCGGCGAGCGTCCTCGACCAGTCTTGAAACTTCGGTCCGTCGCTTCGCGGAACTCCCAAGAGGTCGCAAATCACGGTGAGGGGCAGAGGATAAGCAAAGTTGTCCACGAGATCGATTTCTTCGTGCCCGCGCATTTTGGTGATGAGATCGTCGACGATCGCGCCGGCGCGGCCGTTGATGTTCCGCACCCGTTCCGTGGTAAACTGGGCCATGATCTGCCGACGCAGGATGGTGTGTTCGGGCGGATCGCGAAAAATCAAGGGACGATGGGTTTCCGCGATCCAGTCCTTGATCGGATTGACGATAAAGTCCGTAAGAAGATTGCCGGTTTTTGCGTGTTTGGACTTGGGAAGATCATCCGAACTCAACCTTGGGTCGTGAAGTAGGCCGCGGATTTCGGCATAAGTGCTGATAACATAGGTCCCATCATCCTCGAGAACGACGGGAGTTTCGCGCAGACGGGCGTAGAGAGGATAGGGATTGGCGCGATTAGCATGGTCAAGCACTTGCGCGAAAAGGGTGGGTTCCGGCATTCCATAAATCCTTTGGTC
>DATBQJ010000012.1:0-15860 GCA_036560885.1 Methylocella sp. | reverse complement strand
GACTCATCAGATTCAAGATGTTCCCGGACAGACAGTTAGGCCGCTCGGGTGCCTTGGTCCGCACGAGCCGGACGGTACTGAAAAGCGGCACATTTTGGAAATTGTTCCTCGGCTCAAGCCGAAAACCACGCCGCCTTCCGCCGCCGTTTCCACTCATCAAAAACAAACCGTCGAATCGCTGTGTACGTCCGATGAAAACATCCCCGGCCGCCCGTCCGAATCACGGTTCGGAAAGGGTCTGCCCCGAAAGTGGCTAGGTTTTAGTCCGCCACGCAGCCGCAAAATAGCGCCGCTCCGTGGCCTACTAGTGCTACGCCACATACATCCTGACGCGTGCACCCCGGATGAGGCCTACTTCAACCCGTAGCCCATCGCGGCGGCGGCATGAGTTTTCCGCGGCACGCTGGGCGTGATTTCGGTCGGGCTACGGCCTCCCTGCATGACGCGCAGCGTACCAAGCTCTGCAACCATAAAAACCACGCAGAACTTCACTTATCTTTCACGGGAGAGCTGTTCAGACAACCCCGATTGCCTCTGCCTTTCGTAGTCACGAAGTTCTCGCTAGCCGGACAAAAATACATTCCGAAGGTTTCGTCAGGCTTGTTATATGAAGACCGTGAGAGAACAAACAACGACAACACCAAGCGTCAGCTGCCGCCAGAGCCCCAAGGAAGGCGCGCTCACGGTCATCGACCAGCCTCAGCTGCCTGTCGAGGTGCCCGGCCCGTTACGATTAGCGCACCGGCGCCGACACATCCATTTCCTCCTGGTGTTGCTAATCGGCGTGGCAGCCGGCGCGGCCAGCGGCTGGTATTGGTGGCGCCAGCACCAAAATCTTCTGCCCGCAGGAATCGTCTGGAGCAACGGTCGAATCGATTCGGAGGAAATCGACATCGAGACGAAATTTGCAGGCCGTGTCCTCGAGCTTCTTGTTGATGAAGGCGACATGGTGAAGGCCGGTCAAGTCATAGCTCGCATGGACACACGAGATCTTGAAGCCCAGCTCAGAAAAGATGAAGCGCTGGTGCGTCAGAATGAACATGTGATCCTGGAGGCTGAGGCGAATGTCGCGCAACTGCAAACACAGCAGACCCTCGCGCAACAGCAGCTCGACCGGACGAAAGCCTTGTTGCAAAGGGGCTATGCCACGCGGGAACTCTTTGATCAGCGCCAGCAAGCGTTGGATGGCACCCGCCACGCCTCAATCGCCGCAAAGGCACGCGTCGATGAAGCCATTCATTCATACAACGCGGCAGAACACAATGTCGAGTTGGACAAAGTCAATATTGCCGACAATATACTTGTCGCTCCCCGCGACGGGCGTCTTCAATATCGCATATCGGAACCAGGCGAGGTGCTCCCTGCGGGAGGCAAGGTCTTTACCATGCTCGATATCTCGGACGTCTACATGGACATTTACCTGCCAACGCTAGAAGCCGGCCGCGTCAAGATCGGGGATGACGCCCGTATCGTGCTCGATGCTTATCCAGATCGTCCGATAAGAGCCAAAGTCACGTTCCTAGCCGCCCAGGCACAGTTCACACCGAAGGCCGTCGAGACGAAAAGCGAGCGCGACAAGTTGATGTTCCGCGTCAAGGTGCGAATCGATCCCGACATCTTGAGGAAATATGCCGAATCCGTACGGACCGGGCTCCCCGGCGATGCCTATATCCGCGTTGATTCCAATATCGAATGGCCTGAGCGGCTACGGGGTCGATCCGACCAATGAATCCAAGCGATCACTGTGTCGCGAGCGTACGGGAGGTAAGCCTCAATTACGGGAGAAATTTTGCGCTCAACCGGGTCAGTCTTTCCTTTCCGAGCGGCAACCGAATTGCGCTGATCGGCCCGGATGGCGTCGGGAAATCCTCACTTTTGAGCCTCATCGCGGGGAGCCGGCGAATCCAGACCGGCAAGGTCACGGTTCTCGGCGGCGATATGAGAGATTTAAGCCATCGCGTGGCGGCATGCTCCAAAATTGCGTATATGCCGCAAGGCCTCGGAAAGAACCTTTATCCTGACCTCAGTGTCGGCGAGAATATTGCGTTTTTTGCCCGACTGTTCGGGCAGGCGAAAGCGGAGCGCGAAGCTCGCATCGAGGAATTGGCCGAGAGCACAGGTTTGAAGCCGTTCACCGATCGGCAGGCCCGGAAGCTCTCCGGCGGCATGCGGCAGAAGCTCGGGCTCTGTTGCGCTTTGGTCCATGATCCGACGCTTCTTATTCTCGACGAGCCGACGACTGGCGTCGATCCCTTGTCGCGCCGGCAATTCTGGGAATTGACCGAACGGATCCGGAAGCGGCACCCGGGCATGAGCCTCTTGGCCGCAACCGCCTATATGGAGGAGGCCGAGCGCTTCGATTGGCTCGTCGCAATGGATTCCGGCAAAATCATCGCGACCGGCACGCCGCAAGAACTCAAGGTTAAAACCGGAGCTGCGAGCCTGGAGGACGCGTTCATTGCATTGCTTCCGGGCGAGCTTCGTCGTGGCCGCGCACCTTTCGTCGTTTCAAAGCGTCCGTCTTTCGACGGCGCGCCCGTCATTGTAGCCCGTGATCTTACCTGCCGCTTCGGTGATTTCACGGCCGTCGACGACGTCAATTTCAGCATCGATCGCGGCGAGATCTTTGGTTTTCTTGGGTCGAACGGATGTGGCAAGACGACTACGATGAAGATGCTCACTGGTTTGCTGCCAGCGAGTTCCGGCGAGGCGCTGTTGTTTGGGCAACCCATCGAGGCAGGCGGAATGAGCGCCCGCGCCCGCGTCGGCTATATGTCGCAGTCCTTTTCGCTCTATACCGAACTCACGGTCAGGCAGAACCTCTGGCTCCACGCACGCCTGTTCCACCTGCCGCGCGCTTCGGCCAAGGCGCGGATAGCCACACTCGTCGGCCAATTTGGCCTGACCGATTATCTCGATCAGAACACTTTGGATCTTCCGTTGGGGATTCGGCAGCGGCTATCGCTCGCGGTCGCGATCGTTCACAAGCCGGAAATGCTGATTCTCGACGAGCCGACTTCGGGCGTGGACCCGTTAGCCCGCGATAGTTTCTGGGAACTCTTGATCGACCTATCACGCAACCAAGGCGTGACCATCTTCATCTCGACTCATTTTATGAACGAGGCGGCACGCTGCGACCGCATCGCGCTCATGGATGCGGGCCGCGTTTTGGCAATCGGCTCGCCGGTCGCATTGACCAAGGCGCGTAATTGCGAAAATCTCGAAGACGCATTCATATCCTATCTGGAGGAAGCAATATCTGCGCGTCACTCTAGCGCGCAATCCGCCGCAGCCGCGGGAGAGGATCTACCCCAGGACCACATCATCGCGAAGCCGCCAGCAAAGCCAAGTCCCTGGTTCAGCCCGCGCCGCATATCTGCCTATACGATCCGAGAAGCGGTAGAACTCTGGCGGGATCCGATCCGCTTGGGCTTTGCATTCATCGGCACAGCATTCTTGATGTTGGTGATGGGAGCTGGTATCTCGACGGATGTCGACAATCTCACCTTCGCCGTTCTCGATCATGACAATACCCCAGAAAGTCGCGCCTATCTGGAGGAGCTACGCGGTTCACGCTATTTCGTCGAAAAAGCCCCGATCAAAAACTATGGCGAACTCGAGCGGCGCCTCCAGAGTGCGGATATCAGGGCGGCCATCGAAGTCCCTCCGGAGTTCGGGCGAAACGTCAAGAAGGGTGTTCCTGCATCAGTCGGAGCATGGGTTGACGGCGCCATGCCATTCCGGGCGGAAACCATCCGTGGCTATTTGCAGGCGATGCACCAGCAATATCTCTCCGATCTCGCGACAAAGGAGGGCGTTTCGGCGAGCTTCGCTCAGCCTGTCAGGATCGAGACAAGATTCGTCTACAATCAGGATTTTTACAGTGTTTACGCGATGGTACCGGGCACGATAGCGTTCCTGCTCATCCTCATTCCCGCGATTCTCATGGCGCTGGCGATCGTGCGCGAAAAGGAACTCGGATCGATCACCAATCTTTATGTTACGCCTGTAACCCGGATCGAATTTCTGATTGGCAAGCAGCTTCCTTATATCGCCATTGGGATGATCAATTTCATGATCCTCCTTCTGACGGCGGTTCTTGTTTTCGGCGTTCCGTTGAAGGGAAGCTTTCTAACGCTCCTGCTGGGTGCTCTCCTCTATGTCACGACGGCAACCGGCTACGGAATGCTGATCTCATCCTTTGCGAGCACCCAAATCGCGGCGCTATTTGGAACGGCTATCCTTTCGTTTTTGCCGGCGATGCAATTTTCCGGCATGCTGACGCCGGTCTCCTCACTGGCTGGAGTTGGCGCTTTCATGGGGCGGGTATTCCCGATGACATATTTCTTGCCGATCAGTGTCGGGGCCTTCACCAAGGGGTTGGGATTTCAGGATCTCGCTGGAAATCTCGCCTCTCTCACAATATTCGCTATCGTTCTGATCCTTGTTAGTCTTGCCTTTCTGCGCGGCCAAGAGGCCTAGGGATTCTACCGGTGCGCTCATTGGCGAATATTTTCTGGCTCGGAACCAAGGAACTGAGCAGTTTCTTAAATGATTATGTCCTGGTCGGTTTGATCCTCTGGGCATTCTCGCTGGCAGTCTATGCGCAGGCTCAAAGCAGCTCGCAAGAACTCCACAACGCGGCTATTGCGATCATCGACGAGGACAATTCTTCACTTTCGCACTTCATCATTGAAGGCTTTTTCCTGCCTCCGTATTTCAAGCGGCCAGAGCTCATCACCTTGCGCGATGGCAATCGCCTGATGGACAACGGACGCTACACTTTCATCCTGGACATCCCACTGCATTTCGAGCGGGACACGCTCGCCAGGCGGCAACCAACCATACAAGTCAATGTCGATGCTACTGTTATGGTCCAGGCCGGTCTCGGTGCCGGCTACATCCAGCAAATTCTTACAACTCAGATCAATGATTTTCTCTTAAGGTCAGAAAGAGCACCTCCGGCACCTGTCAATCTCGATATCCGCGTTGCTTTCAATCCCAATGTCACGACGTCCTGGTTCACGAGCGTCATGGGCATTATCAACAATGTCACGATGCTGGCGATCATTCTTTCGGGCGCCGCCGTTGTCCGAGAGCGAGAACACGGAACAATTGATCACCTGCTCGTGATGCCAGTGACACCTTTTGAAATCGCTATGTCGAAAGTCTGGGCTAACGGGTTCGTGATCACATTAGCAGTCGGCCTTTCGCTCACCGTGATCGTGCGTACGCTCTTGGGGATTCCCGTCGCAGGATCAGTGATTCTGTTTTTGGCGGGCGTGATGATTTACCTTTTCTTCGCGACAGCAATCGGCATTTTTCTGGCGACCATCGCCCGCACAATGCCACAACTTGGCCTTCTCTATCTCCTCGTCGCGACACCGATGAACATTCTCTCGGGAAGCAATACGCCTCTCGAAAGCATGCCGCGAGTGCTTCAGGTCGTCATGCAGGCGTCACCTTCGACGCATTTCGTGTCGTTTGCACAGGCTATTCTCTACCGTGGCGCTGGCCTCGATGTGGTATGGCCCGAGTTCTTGGCTGTCGCACTTATGGGGAGCTTCTTTTTCGGCCTTGCGTTGCTTCGATTTCGCCGGGTCTCAGCGCAATCGACGTGACGGCGCACTGCACGAGGCTGCCAACATATCGATGGCATTTATCTTTCGGTGACTGCACCTGGGCAGAACGCGATCGAAACGAAGTCTCCGCTTCAATCGCATTAAGTTAACAAAGCATGTATCTTGATTCCTGTTTAATACCGGATTGAGGCAGCCAACAGTGACTGCGGTCCCTACTATTTTGCACTCAACGTCGGCGCGCGACAGTTGTCGCCGAACAAATGATTTTCGTTTTGAAGCTAAAGGATGAGGCCATGGTGCTCAGCGATGTCCGGATCCAATCTATAATTTACGCTTTTCTTTTCCGATCAGGGCTGCCCTGCTTTCAGGCCAAATCCTGTTAGGAATGCGATGATCAACAGCGTGCTCGTAGCCGATTGAGGCCGAGGACATCGATGGATCTTGCTACGGACCCTCTACTGACGGACCTATACCAGCTGAACATGGTCCAAGCCTATTTGGAACGGGGGCAGACCGAGACCGCCGTTTTCGAGTTTTTCGTTCGCACACTGCCTGACCGAAGAGGTTTTTTGATCGCCGCGGGTCTTGAGCAGGTGCTGGAGTATTTGGAGACATTGCGTTTTTCATCGGAGGATCTCGCTTGGCTTGCCGAGAAGGGACGCTTCAAGCCGGCTTTGATCGACTGGCTCGCTGCCTTCCGCTTTACGGGCGATGTGCACGCCATGCCCGAAGGAACGCCGTTCTTCGCCGATGAACCGATCCTGCGAGTGGCCGCGCCGCTACCAGAGGCCCAGCTCGTCGAGACAAGACTCATTAATATTTTGCATTTCCAGTCCTTGGTCGCTTCCAAGGCCGCGCGGATGGTGCTTGCTGCACCGAATAAGTTGCTGGTCGATTTCGGGCTGCGCCGTGCGCATGGGGCAGAAGCGGGATTGATGGCTGCGCGGGCGAGTTACATCGCTGGCTTCGGTGGTACAGCGACCATGTTGGCCGCCAAGCTTTGGGATATCCCGTTGTATGGGACCATGGCCCATTCCTTTATTGAGACCCACGACGACGAGGCTCAGGCTTTCGAGGACTTCGCCGGGTCACGGCCGGACCAGCTCGTCCTCCTCCTGGACACCTACGACACCGAGGCAGCTGCTCGGAAGGTGGTGGCGCTGACGCCGCGTCTGGAGGCGGAGGGGATTAAGGTGAGCGGAGTCCGGCTGGACAGCGGCGACCTGATAACGCTCTCCCGTAGCGTGCGCCACATCCTCGACAAAGGAGGTCTAAACGATGTGACTATTTTCGCTAGCGGCGGTCTCGACGAAGACGATCTCGTGGAATTTGCAAGACGTAATGCGCCCATCGACGGCTATGGCATGGGCACGAGCCTTGTCACGTCGTCCGACGCGCCTGCACTCGATTGCTCGTACAAGCTCGAGGAATATGGTGGCATCGCACGCCGTAAGCACTCGACTGGCAAGGCGACGTGGCCCGGTCGCAAGCAGGTATGGCGCAGTTACGGGACGGATGGGCGCATGGCGGGCGACGTCCTCTCCATCGAAGGCGACAGTCAGGCCGGCGAACCATTGCTTCAGCCCGTCTTGAGAGCGGGCCTACGGATCACCCGCCCGCCTTCTCTTGCCGAAATCCGCTCGCGAACCGCGCGTGAGCTCCTAAGAATGCCGGAGCATCTGAGACGGCTCGAACCCAGAAACGTCTATCCTGTTAAGGTAGCTTGCGCTCTGGTTGACCTGGCCGAGGCGGTGGATCGCAGGCTCGCTCACATTGAAGGCTCGCTATGACTGACCGCATGACCTTTGGCGAGACTGATATTCTCTTGGTCGTCGACATTCAGAACGACTTTTGCCCAGGCGGGGCACTTGGGATTCCCGGTGGGGACGAAATCATCCCTATCATTAACAAAATTGCCAGACGGTTTGCTCACGTTCTGGTGACGCAGGATTGGCATCCGTCGGACCACAATTCCTTCGCTTCCGTCCATTCCGGTCGCAAGCCATACGAAATCATCAACGTTTCATATGGCACCCAGGTGCTATGGCCTGATCATTGCGTCCAGGGGACACAGGGCGCCGAGTTCCATCCGGCACTCGACCTTCTGCACGTAGAGCTCGTGCTGCGCAAAGGATATCGCCGGGCCATCGATTCCTACTCGGCCTTCTTTGAAAATGATCATGCGACGCCAACGGGACTCAGTGGCTATCTCCGCGAACGGGGCTTTCAGCGCTTGTTCCTAGCAGGTTTGGCCTTCGATTTCTGCGTACTATGGTCGGCCGAAGATGCGCATCGGTCGGGATTTAAGACGGTTGTTCTGGAAGACGCTTGCCGAAGCATTGATATCGGCGGATCGGCGGCAGCGGCGCACTCCAGACTTCAGGCACTCGGCTCCCCCTGCATCGCATCAAGTGCGCTCGATTGACCGGAATTTCCCCGTAAGCGCAGCTCAACACTGGCTACTGCGCGCCACACCTCGGTTGCAGTACGACCGTCGGCAAGGATAACGGCGTGAGCAAGGCCCAGCCGCCACACCACTTTCGTGAGCCGCATTTGGGTCGCGATACAAGTTGGAAGAACTGTGTTGTCTCGCATTAAGCGTTGCACCGACGCAGGGCGCCCTTTTACGTAGTGCCATTTTAGATGACATAACGATGCTCACATACGAGCGCCTCCCGTCCTGTGATTCAGATCAATGAATGTGGGTTGATAGAGGCTCATTTTTATTAAATGAGTGCATCTTTCGATTCGGTCGTTTTGTCCAACGATTTAGTTCCGCAAACGCTTCCACTCGTTCAGGTGACGTGGTCTTCCGTGAACCTGACCGCATGGCGGAACTTCGTGCAGTTCTTCACCGAGCAGGCCGCCTCGCAAAAGTCTGGGGTACATGGCTTGCGCGATTCGGCAGGCTGCTTCTGTGGAGTTTTCGCCTACCGGCTCGACATGGATTTGTTGATTGGCCCGATACTTGATGTCCACTTGTTCACAGTCGTCGATATCCTGAACTCGCCTCAAACGATACGAGCTCTGCTTGGCGCAGCGGAGACACGAGCGGTAGAATTGGGCTGCTCGGCAATCCGAATTCTTCTTCGCCCCGGCCAAGGCGCGCTTGCATCCCGGTTGCGTTCCTTGGGGTTAGCGTCCGAAACGGGCCAATTCTGGAAAATGATTGACGCCGCCCAGACCTTAACTGACGCGACAACTTCGTTTCGTTAGGCCTCTGCAGCTGACTTGATCGAGAACATTGCTTCCGGCGGAGTTCGGCAATCCGCTCAATTCCACCAGGACATTGTCTTGTGATAACGATAGTTGACCCGGAGGGCCAAGTGGATGAAAAGCGGCAAAAAATTGCCACTGCGCCGTGGCGCGGCGTCGGAAAACAGCTCAGCGCCTGCACCAGTTTCGAAGAAAGCAAAGGCCAAGCCAAAAAACACTTTTGACAAGCGCCTCAGCCGGACAAATCAGAAATCGCGAAAGTTTAGCGAAGAACGGTTAGCCACCATTCTAGCGACGATCGACAATGCCGTTTGGTCTATTGCCGCGGACACCTTCGAGACACTCTACCTTAACCCTGCCGCCGAAAGGATTTACGGCCGGGCTGCCAGTGCCTTTTATTCAGACCCTAAGCTCTTCATAAACATTGTTCACTCCGAGGATCGACCACGGGTTGCCCAGATGCTTCCCGAGCTGATCGAACGAGGTGCGATGACCATCCAGTACCGCGTCATCCGTCCCAATGGCGAGGTGCGATGGTTGGAAGACAAAACCGTGATCGCTCGCGACTCCGAGGGCCGGCCCTTGCGCTTCGATGGCATCGCCAGCGACATCACTGAACGCAAAGCGCACGAAGCGCAATTCCAAGCAAAACAGGAGCAACTCGACAAATTCGCGCATGCTTTGGATCTAGTTCCAGCGATGGTATGCAAACTCGATGGGGAAATCTTGCACTGGGGACGCGGCCTGCAGGCAATGTATGGCTGGTCCGGTGAAGAGGCCGTAGGGTGTATTGCTCATGAACTTCTCGTAACGGAATTCCCCGTGCCATTGCCTATAATTCAGGCTGAGCTGCTGGATAGCGGCGTATGGCATGGCGAACTCGTGTGTACGCGTCGCGATGGCGGTCACATAGTCGTCGCAAGCCAATGGTCATTGTACCGGCCTGAGGATGACGATTCAGCATCAATCTTGGTATTCGACTCGGACGTATCGGAGATGAAACGAACGCAATCGATGCTTGTCGAACGAGAAGCGCGGCTTCGCTCTGTTCTCGAGACTGCCCCCGACGCAATTGTTACCATCGACGAAAACGGGATCATCCAATCCTTCAGCAATGCGGCAGAGAAGCTTTTTGGTTACGCGCCGGGCGAAGTCGTCGGGTGCAACATCAAATTACTCATGCCCGCGCCGTATCATGATAGCCATGATGGCTATATAGCCAGATACTTGCAGACCGGAGAGAAACACATCATCGGTATCGGCCGCCAAGTCGAGGCGCAACGCAAGGATGGCACCATCTTTCCGATGGACCTTGCGGTCGGCGAGGTTACGCTTGGCGGAATACATATCTTCACCGGCTTCATCCGGGACCTAACGGCACGCGTCAAAATGGAGCAGGAGCTCCGTCATGCCCAGAAGATGGAAGCCATTGGCCAGCTTACAGGGGGCGTAGCCCACGACTTCAACAACCTACTCACAGTGATTTCCGGCAATCTCGAGATACTGGAGCCGCGGCTCACAGTTGCAGAGCACCGCGAAATCCTCAATGAGGCACAGGAGGCATCGAAGCTCGGCGCCGAGCTCACCAAACGGCTCCTCGCTTTCGGGCGCCGCCAACCACTCGATCCTAAGCCGACCGACCTTAATGCGCTTGCGGTCGGAATGATCGAGCTGCTGCGACGCACACTTGGCGAGACGTCCGAAATCGAGACCCGGCTCTCGGAAGGACTGCCTCTGATCATGGCTGATCCTGGCCAAATCGAAAATGCGCTCCTCAATCTGGCGATCAACGCTCGTGATGCGATGCCGAAAGGAGGGCGACTCGTTATAGAGACCGCCCGAGCAGAGGTCGATAAGGATTATGTTGCGGCCTTCGCGGATGTCCGACCCGGCAGGTATGTCACGCTCGCGGTGACCGATACTGGCATTGGAATGTCCCCGGAAGTACAGCAGCGCGCCTTCGAGCCGTTCTACACGACGAAGGGTCCTGGTGAGGGCAGCGGGCTCGGCTTAAGCATGATCTATGGCTTCGTGAAACAGTCAGGCGGCCATATTCAGCTCTACAGCGAACCGGGGATTGGAACGACCGTGCGCATCTACCTGCCCGAGCACGCCGGAAAGGCAAGCGCCGCGGTAGAGCGCGTCCCCGCATCCACCACGCAGGAAGCGTTGGGCGAGACTGTCCTCGTTGTCGAGGATGATCAGCGTGTTCGCCGCGTCTCGGTGCGCCGGTTGAGGGAGCTGGGTTACGCGATTATTGAGGCGGATAGTGGGGCCGCTGCTTTGCTGGTTCTCGATCGTGAAGATCTGATCGACGTGCTTTTTACCGATATTGTAATGCCGGGCTGTATGTCAGGAATCGATCTTGCTCACGAGGCGCGGCGGCGGCGGCCCGAGCTAAAAGTCCTATTCACGTCAGGTTATGCTGAGCCCGCGGCGGTCAGGGGCAGCACACTAACGACGAATGTGGCATGGCTTGGAAAGCCCTATAGCATCAATGAACTTGACGCCAAACTGCGCGCTTTGCTTGCACATTAAGCGTCGCCGAGCTACTCGATTCAGTCAGTCGTCACAGCCGCGGCAAAAACGTAACCCGCGCCACGAACTGTCTTAATAAGCCGTGGGTTGCGAGGGTCGGTTTCGACTTTCTTTCGCAATCGCATCACCTGGGTGTCAACACCTCGATCGTAGGCGGCCCAGTCCCTTCCCTTGACGAGGTCGATCAGCTGATCCCGGTTCAGCACGCGATTTGGATGGCGGGCAAAGACGTATAAAAGCTCAAACTCTCCAGCGGTGAGGGGCATGAGTTCACCCGTCTGCCGCCGTAGCTCTCGCCTGCGCAAGTCAAGCAGCCAACCCTCGAAGGCGAGGCTACCACTTTCATTTTCGACGGCGGCCGGCCCGGGCACCGTCGCGGCGGGCGCGGTGCGTGGAGCTGCCCTGCGCATGACAGTCCGAATGCGGGCAAGGACCTCTCGCAGTTCGAACGGTTTGGTGATGTAATCATCGGCCCCGGTTTCGAGCCCTGCCACGCGATCAATTAAATCGCCCTTCCCCGTCAGCATGATGATCGGGATTTCAGAGCATTGCCTGATATGGCGGGCAAGGGAAAGGCCGTCCTCGCCCGGCATCATCAGATCAAGGAGAACGAGGTTGATCACTTCGCGTGCGAGCACGGCGCGCATGTCCGCACCATCTGCTGCGTCGCTCACCTTGAAGCCCTCTTCGACAAGATAACGCCGCAGCATGGTCCTTATGCGCGGCTCGTCATCGACGACCAGGACATGGAGCGGATCAGTCATAAGTAGGCCGGGATCGAGCCCCGCTAAACAGAAACACCGCCATGTTGGGCCTGCCACAAAGCGTCACATTTTGCCTCCTTCGGATATTAAAAGGCAAGGCTTCCGGCATCAACCCGTGACAATGCCCTTCTAAACCTTCCCTTCGCCGAACCGATCGAGGGTGGCCATAGAAAGGGAGAGGTTGAGCTATGTACGCACAAGCTGTTTCTAACACCGCCGTCAATACTGACTTCAAAGGCTTTGCTTTCTTCCATAACCCCGGACGTCAGCCCAGCAGCGGTCTCACGGCGATCGGCTCCCTTCAGCGCAAGGCTCCAGGCGAGATCCTTTTTGCGGAGGGCGACGAGAGGAATAGCGTTTATGAAATCGTGCGCGGCATGGTCCGGCTCGTCAAACTCCTCCCCGACGGCAGGCGGCAGATCACTGGCTTCCTCTGTGCCGGCCGCCTCCTCGGCCTCGCACCGGAAGGCGCCCATGTTTACACTGCGGAGGCCGTAACCGAAGTTACGCTCTACCGCTATAGGCGGGCGGCATTCGATCATCTGGTTGATGAGGTGCCTGGCTTCGCGAAGCGGCTTTTAACCGTGACATCCCAAGAACTGCGCGTCGCCCAAAACCAGATGCTGCTTCTCGGGCGAAAGACTGCCACGGAGAAAGTCGCAAGTTTCCTCCTCTTGATTGCCGAGCAGCACGAGGGGGAAGACGGGGAAGACATACTACTGGAGGTCGATTTGCCAATGACGCGGAGCGACATCGCCGACTATCTCGGCCTGACCATAGAAACCGTATCGCGTACCTTGACCAAACTGAAACAAGACGGGCTGATCGTGCTTCTGGCGCCAAACCGCCTCAAGATTCGCGACCGCGATCTGCTCGAAGAACTGGCCGCAGGCGATGGTGACACAATCATCTAAGCAGCTTCACGCCGTTCAGGGCATGCCACCGCGGAAGGGAATGGGCCATGATCAAGTTGCGTAAAACTACTGGGAACCAAGTACTCAAAATTGCCGTAGCGAGCATTGCGGTCTCCTGTCTTGCTGCGGCGGTGTTCGCTGCACCGATGACGATTACGCCGAAAGCCAAAATTTTTGGCCAATCGCAGCGGAGCGGCGAGACGAAATCAGCCTATGCCGTCCTAGGTAAGGGTCCAGCATTCCAGCTTGGTCGCGCCGCAACGGGCGAAGATGAAGATTGTGTCAGAGTCACTCGCATAGTGGACCCCGACGGGCGTGTCTACGTGACACGTGGCTTAATTTGCCAGGAATAGTGGAGCAAGACGGTGAAGGAGAAGAGATGGACGACCGATGACACATCGCCGCAATTATCTTGGCCGGACCGTGTCCAACCTCTAAACATTTTCAAGCCGCGCAATGGGACGGAGTCGCCCCGCGCCGACAAGTCTGAGGAAGGCGTGGCCGGATGAATAAGATGATGCTGTCACCCATGACGCCCTCAGCCAGGCCTCATCGGCGTGCGCTGATCGTGGGAGCAGACCCGGCGACTCTGCGGTCATGCAGTGATGCCCTAGAAAGTTCGGGGTTCGGTGCGCATGCTGTGGATACTGGAATTGCAGCCGTAGTTGCGGCGCGCGAGGAGCTTCCCGACCTGATTTTAATAGAGGTTCAGCTTAGCGATGTCCCTGGCCGCGAAGCGATTAAATGGCTCCGGTCCATCCCGGCCCTGCAATTTACGCCGATCATCGTCCTGACAGCCGAAGCTGTAGACGATGAAATTTGTCCACCAGCTCCGTCGCTACGCAAACCGGTTTCACCCTCCGCGATCTGGCGCACGATTCACGAAATTGCGGGATAAGTATCAGAGCAAGTATACAGCATTTTCCGGTCATATTGCAACTTACCCTGCGGCGTTGGCGTAACCTATCTAGAAGAATCTGAGATCAAATCAAAGTACGAAGCGCTTGATGATGCGGTTAACGCCACGAAAGCGGTCGTTGTGGAAGGGGTTGTACCAGGCGGCGGGCTAGCATTGCTCCATTTAGGGGTTACGTTATTCTGACCGACGTGATGATGGCGGAGATCTCTGAAGACTAGAACGAACGAGAGGCTGATGCGACACGAGGCTTTTGCGAGTGTGGTGAGACCCATACCGGTCCGCAAAGGATCCATGTGACTTTCGATCAATCGTTTCTCAGACTGAACGTCGACGGCAATTCAATAATTACTGAAAGACAATAATTGCGGTCATTAGTGGCGCCGAGATGTTGGGTCTGATCGTAGAATTGCGGCCGCATCTAGCAGCATTCACTGCATATCGGTTGCAGCCAGATTCCGCTCAGGCGGCCAAATGCCGCCAAAAACCGTTTCCCTGCGACATCCGGCCTCTGGTCTAGCCGGAAAAAAAGGAACCATCCGTGCCGGTTGGGCGTTCAGCAAAGCTGGGGAAGAGTGCTACGAAGCGCCGGAGCATATTCTCATTTCCGAAGCTGGGGGGGCATATGTGCACATCCTTGAATCAATTGACAAAAATTGCGCTTTTGTTGACTGCTATTGACGTGGCAGGGGTCCTCCTTCCGGTTACGGCTCATGCGGGCTCCGTTCTCGTCGACATCGACAAAACAAATCAACAAATGACAGTTTCTTTAAATGGAGTAGAAAGATATCAATGGCGGGTATCCACTGGCCGAGCGGGATATTCAACTCCGTCTGGAACCTATACTGCCACTTCTATGAACGAAATTTGGTATAGCAAACAGTGGGACAACTCTCCCATGCCCCATTCCATTTTCTTTATGAAAGACGGTCATGCCATCCACGGCAGCTTCGAGGTAAAGAATCTTGGCCAACCCGTCTCGCATGGCTGCGTGCGCATCTCGCCTAAGAATGCCGCCATACTTTTTGCGCTGGTGAAGGAGAATGGCCTGGGGAATACCCAGGTCGTGGTGAGCGGCGATACCCCGGGGGGCGAGTACAATGTCGCTGAGGATGAGACAGGTCCACGCGGCGAGTATAAGGTCGATAGGGGTCAGCCAAGTCCACGCAGGGTCAGACGCTCATCCGGCGTTCCCTATTACACTGGATCCCAGAATCACTATGGATCTCCGTGGCCATGGACCTATTCACCTTGGTGAAGGCCAAGCTGTCGCCCTTATAGGAGACGACCTCTGAGGAGTACGTTGGCGAACAAGCAACAAGGCCGGTTTAGCGGCAAAGTTGGCGCAAATTCAGCAGTTCGCGGGTCCGCCTTATTAGTATGTCTTTTTGAGTATGATCGGCCTACGGCTCGGCACGATGGCGGGATCGGCTTCCCATCTCAGCCTCGCCTGGCTTTCCGAAAGCGGCGGCGGCCATTTTTGGATCTTCGCCGTTGCGGTCGGTACGGAAGGGTTCGCCTACGCTTTCGCGCAGGTCGTGCTGATCAACTATATATCGATGCTTACCGCCAAGGAACTTGCCGCCAGCCTGGTATGTGTTGCGTTTGCACGCAAATGTAGCACCAGACCCGGAGCGCCATGGATCCGTTTTTTGATCGCCGCGCAAAGCTACATGGGGATTTCAAGCGTGCCGGATCAAGAGATCAGTCGCCGGTGCCAGCTATCCGCGCGAGGGCGCGTTTGTGCCCTGTTCCTTGACTGCAGGGACCGTCAGACCCCGCTTTTTTTTGGGAATTATACGCTTGACTCCCTAGCCGTTTTATGCGATATTCCGCACGTCAGGTAAGGGCAAGTCATGAGCAAATCCACCATTTCGACTTTTGAACTTTTCGCGATGTTCCCGGATCAAGAGACGGCGCGAGTCTATCT
>DATBQJ010000011.1:0-2522 GCA_036560885.1 Methylocella sp. | reverse complement strand
CCGCTACACGGCGGCGATGCCTGCCCTTGAGGTCCCATCGAAGAGCAACAATCCCCACTCTCGTCGCCTCCTTACCAACCAAGCCGACGAGCCGGCTTGGCGCTTGCTGAGCGAACGGCCAGCCCGACTTGTCCCTCCCGGCTATCAGAGCTGGGAGGGCGTGATCGACGCCGCTCTAACCAAAATGTTGTTGGCGCTCAATACCGAAGCTGGCGGCAAGTTGGCGGCGTTTACTTGGGGCATGGCCAACCACGCTGGCATCAATCATCCTTTAGGCCAGGCCTTGCTGGGGATCGGGGCCCTTCTTGACCCACCAGACGAACCGCAGCCGGGGGATATTTATCAGCCCCGTGTTGCATCGCCGGGCTTTGGCGCCTCAGTGCGGTTCGTGGTCGCGCCCGGTCGGGAAACAACAGGTGTTTATCACATGCCTACCGGCCAGAGCGGTCATCCGCTGTCGCCCTATTACAACCTTGGGCATGATGACTGGGCGAAAGGCCGGCCGACCCCATTCTTGCCCGGTGAAACAAAATGGCGACTAGTGTTTTGGCCCCTGCGCCTATCCGCGGTCAGCCAAGCGCCGCTCGCAGACGCGACCGTGCACTAGGGGCCAAACCCAGTAATGCGGGGACACGCTTAAGGCGTGGCCGGTCTACCCCAATGGGCGGACTCAATGCTGGCGGCGAGAGTGGCCGGGTTTGCGCCGATACTGTTGAAAAAGTCTTTTTGTTGCACCGAGCAAAAATTCTCGAAGCCGCCGACGCAGGAGCTCGGAAAAGAGCCGAGGGCCCACCTCAGTTGACGTCAATCGGACGAGGGGGTCTCTCAGGCCGATTGCGATCGCATCGTGCAGCTATTTTCGACCACATTCCCTTTCCGAGGCGATAAGGTAGAGGCGCGAAAAGCGCTTCTGTGGCATTCTGCTTCGATGGACAACTTTTCCCTGATGATCCACGGCGGCGCCGGCGCCGTTCATAATCCCGAGCGATATGAAGGATCGCTTCGCCAAGTCACCGAAGGGGGCGCTCTCCTGCTTGAAGCGGGGGCGTCGGCGCTTGACGTTGTCACTCATTGCGTCACGCTGTTGGAGGATGACCCGCTCTACAACGCCGGTCGCGGTTCGGTGCTGAATGTCGATGGCGACATCCTCTTCGACGCCTCGATCATGGATGGCCGCTCACTCGACGCCGGCGCAATCGCGGGCGTGCGGGGAGTCAAGAATCCCGTGCTGCTCGCCCGCGCCGTGATGGAGAAAGGCGACCATGTTTTCCTGATCGGCGAAGGCGCTGAACAGTTCGCTCGCGAGCAAGGGCTAGCATTCGAGGACGCCGCATTTTTCCTGACCGAGGCGCGCGTCGTCGAGCTGGCGGAGGCGAAAAAGCGGCAAGCGATTGTTCTCGATCATGCGAAAAACCAAGAGGGCAAGCTTGGCACCGTCGGCGCGGCCGCGCGTGACAGGTGGGGTAACCTCGCCGCCGCGACCTCCACCGGCGGCGTGACGAACCAGGTTCGCGGGCGCGTCGGCGATTCCCCTGTCATCGGCGCAGGGACATTCGCAGACAACGCGAGCTGCGCCATTTCCTGCACAGGCGTCGGCGAACACTTTTTGCGCTTGTCGCTCGCAAGGACGGCGGCGCTGTTCGTCGAATATCGCGGCATGGGCGCCGCCGAAGCGGCGGATGCGGCGATACGACTTCTGGCGGCTAAAGTGCGAGGCGTGGGCGGTCTTATTATCGTCGATCGCAACGGCGCATGCGCGCGCGCCTACTCGACGCAGGGCATGCGCAGCGCGACGGCGCGAAACGGCGATATTCGTGTAGAGACGACATAGCCTATGCTGCAAAATCGCATCCAACCGTGACCACGATCAGACGCGGAAGCCCCACAATTAATCAATGCCTTAACGCCGGTGGAGAGTGCCGCCATTCTTGGACGTGTCGTCGCAGCGTAGGGTGTGTTCGCGCACATGGCTCGAATCTGCAGCTTGCGATGTTTTCGCCGCGGACGCTTTTCGAGGATTAGCGGACTCACTCTTTGCGGGGCAGGACGAGCGAAGATGAAGGAATAGACGACAGGCCAAAATGATCGGCAAACGGCGGCACGATGACCCGATGCGGTCGTCGCGGCTCCAATGCTTCGTCAATGCGTCATGGCGGGTGAGCGCCGTAGGATTGCGAAGCCGCCTGATCGAACTTCGACTTTGCACCGAGCTGCTACACAATCACGCAGCCTGCTCGTCTCGTCCGCAACGTCAGATTGCAGCATATTCTCCGAGCGCTCGGCTGCCAACTGAACGATGCCGCATAGTAGATTTCACGCCGTTTCGGATGAGGGGTGGTCTCGCCGCTTCAGCCATTGCCATCTTCTGCAAGTCGCGGAACGGCACGTGACCGACCGAAGCCGCGCACCAGATTCGACGAAGGGTTACAGCCCCATTGCGCGGGAAAATAGCCATTCAAACATGCGCTGTGGCAGAAAGCGCTTGGCAGGAACAAGGATGCGTTGGCGGAGCATTCCGATAG
>DATBQJ010000010.1:0-5940 GCA_036560885.1 Methylocella sp. | reverse complement strand
CTCAGCCTTTATCTCGGCGATTTCGGTGCGCAGCTCCGCGAAATCCGCCTTCGTCACAAGATCGCCTTGGCTTGCCTCGCCAAGCGCCTCCGCTAAAGTTTCCGCCTGTTCGGCCGTGAAATGCCCCTTGTCCCGCAGCGTGCGGGAGAGGCGGAGCGTATCGAACAAAATGGCGATCATGGCGGCATTATGCGGGGGGCTGGAGCGAAAGTCCAATGGCGCATGGCTCAGGCCGCCCGCTGGAGGAAGCGCGAGACAGAGAAGGCGCGAAACTGGAGCGGTGATAAGGGCGGCTGATGCGCGAGGAGGGGTGAGCTTTCTACCGCACAATCACGGACTGGGGCTCGTGCTCCAGGGATTGATGACCGTGACGCTGCACAAGTCGAAATCCGCAGCGTTGCGGGTGACAACACTTGCCTTCTGGCTTGAAGCGATGGCGGCAATCATGAGATCAGCCATTGCAATCGGTTTTCCGGCCTGCCTGCGGGCCGCGAAGATTTCCGCATAGGCGATCGCCGCTTCCTCATCGAAGGGGAGCACGCGGCAGTCGAAATCCTCCGAAAACATGGCTCGCGCTGCGGCCTCAAGGCCGAGACGGCGGCGCCCTTTCGGCATGATTGCAATACCCGACAGAATCTCTGCCTCGCAGATGGAAGTGGTGAAGAGGAGCTCCGCAGGCTGTCTCGATACAAAGTCCCGCACCTCCAATGGGGGACTCGGGGCCATCATGGCGGATAGGATGTTGGTATCCAGGATGAACATCACTCGAAGCGAGGCGGCTCACGCGCATGTCCGCGAGGCGGCAGTTCAAGCTCAACGCCGCCAAGCGGCGCAAAGCGTGCGTGAATGCGCGCGTAAAGGTTTGAGCTCTTATTGCGCCTTGAACCGCTTAAGGCCGCCTGCAGAATGTTTCTCGCCTCAGCCTCCATCGAGCGGCCGTGTTCCGCCGCCCGGATGCGCAGCCGCTCCTTGATCGTAGGCTCGAGATTGCGGATGATGATGGCGCCCATGACAACCTTTCGTTTGATTGTATTATATTCAATGATATCATTGCAATCAAGATGGACCGTAACTCCGCTTAAGTTGCTTCATCTGCGCCCGGGCGCTTCAGAAAGGATTGTGAGTGCTTGGCTGGCGATGAGCAGTTAAGAATGTGCTGGCCTTTTGAGAGGGACAGGACGGAGAGAACTAAGATGCAACCTCACCCCATGACTTCGTTCATGCAATGGTCCGTCTCTATAGCTGCATTAGCCGTGGCGGCATGTGCTGTTGCGTTTACCGTGTGGACGTGGCGGGAACATCGTAACGCCGATCTCGTAAAGATTGGCGTCAGTGTTTTGCGGGTTGATCCGGACAAGGAAAAGCAGATTAGCGCGGCGCGCGAATGGGCGCTTAACCTCATAGATGCCAACGCGGGCGGAGTAAAATTTTCTTCGGAGGCCCGAGAACAACTGCTTCGGGAGCCTTTAAGTTACGACTACAGCTCTGACACTCCACCATACACCTACTCTGACACTCCGTCAGTTAAGCCTGCCCCGCGCCGCCCTTCGCCTGAACCGCCGAAGTAGTCACCAATCAAATTACAACCGAGACCCAACCCTTTCTCCTGTCGGCCGCAGCCCATGTCTCACAACACCTTCGGCCATCTCTTTCGGGTGACGACTTTTGGCGAAAGCCATGGGATTGCGATCGGCTGCGTGGTCGATGGCTGCCCGCCCCTGATCCCGCTCGAAGAACCAGACATCCAGCAGTTTCTCGATCAGCGGCGCCCAGGCACCTCGCGGTTCACCACCCAGCGGCAAGAGGCCGATCAAGTCAAAATCCTCTCCGGCGTTTTTCATGACGAAAAAACCAAGCGCCAGGTCACGACCGGCACGCCAATCGGGCTCGTCATCGAGAACACCGACCAGCGTTCCAAAGACTACGACGCGATCAAGGACACCTACCGGCCCGGTCATGCCGATTTCACATATGACGCGAAATACGGAATCCGCGACCATCGCGGCGGCGGCCGCTCAAGCGCGCGGGAAACCGCGATGCGCGTCGCGGCTGGTGCGATCGCCCGGAAAATCATCGCTAAGGTGCAAATACGCGGTGCGCTCGTGCAAATCGGTCCGCACTCCATCGCTCGCGCCAATTGGGATTGGGACGAGGTGCTCAAAAATCCCTTTTTCTGCCCCGATGCCAAGGCGGCGGCATTTTTTGAAACCTATCTCGACTCCATTCGCAAGGCGGGCTCCTCCATCGGCGCCGTCATCGAGATCGTGGCGGAAAATGTGCCGCCGGGGTGGGGGGCGCCCATCTATGGCAAGCTCGATGCCGAATTGGCGAGCGCTCTTATGTCGATCAACGCGGTCAAGGGCGTCGAGATCGGCGAAGGTTTTGCCGCCGCCGCACTTTCGGGCGAAGCCAACGCCGACGAAATCCGCCGGGGCGACGATGGCGCGCCGCTTTTTTTGTCGAACCATGCGGGCGGCATACTCGGCGGGATCTCGACCGGCCAGCCGGTCGTCGCGCGGTTCGCTGTCAAGCCCACCTCCTCGATTCTGACATCGCGCCGGACCATCGATCGCTTCGGCGCCGAGGCCGAAATCGCGACCAAAGGCCGCCACGATCCTTGCGTTGGAATTCGCGCCGTTCCTGTCGGCGAAGCGATGGTTGCCTGCGTGCTCGCCGATCAATTCTTGCGCCATCGCGCTCAAATTGGCGAAAGCCAAAAATGGCCGGGTGGCATCTAAAATTGCCGACGGCAACGCCGAGCTGAGCCAAGACGCGGCAAAAGTCCTTAAGCCATCCCGTTTTCGGGCGCCGCAAGCAATTCCACTCGGTGATTTGTGACGAGGGCATCAATCATCTCGTCCAGAGCTGTTCGCCGCCGCGTTCCCCGAACCGGTCATTGCCGCCATGCTTGCCAAACCGCGGCACGCGCCGGCCCCCTTGTTTGTTTTTACCTGGACGCTCAATCGCGGCTCCAGTTTGACCGAAACCGATCGGCTTCGTCTCGCCTTGATCGCATGGCGAGGCTTACGCTGAACGCAATCGCGGCAAAAGCTTCATGCAAGCCGGGCAGGCTACCATGATCGCGCACGGCATGAAGCCGCAAAGGTCTCGCGTTAATGGCCTCTTTAGCGCAGCGGTTTGACGATTTAACCAAAATTGAACGGAGTGGGTTACATGGCGTTAACTTCCTCCCCACATTGTTGCTCAATCATTCGCGAAAATTCCCTGCGAGCCGGCGTTGACGCCTACAACATGGATTTATGGAAATGAACACCGACCAGAACGTTTCGCAAAAAACCGCCGCCTCAAATCGGCCCCGCGATCTCATTTCAAGGCTCTACCGCGAAATCGGGATTTCCGCAGTCGCCGCCGCGCTCGAGGCAACCGCGCAGAAGCCGCAAAAACCGCCCCGTAGCCGCAACGACATTCCCGTGGTACTCAGGGATGACAAGGCGGCGTAGCCGTCCCCGGAGCGGGGGACCATCTGCCTTTTAATTTGATGGTTTTGCCGCTTTGCGGTAGATTGATTTATGACCAGCATAAGCCGACGGCTTTTTTTGCGGGGGGCCGGGGGCTTGGCTTGGACGGCGGGCGGGCTTGGCGCTTATGCATTTGCGTTTGAACCGGGCCTGCGTCTTAATGTTACTTCCTATCGCGTTACCCCGCCCCACTGGCCGGACGGATTGACCGTCAAGGCCGCGGTGCTGGCGGACCTCCATGCCTGCGAACCGTGGATGCCCGCGAGCCGCGTCCGCGGAATCGCGAATCTAACCAACGATCTTAAGCCCGACATCGTCTTTCTGCTCGGCGATTTCTCAGGCGGCCACCGGTTCGTCACCGGCCCAGTGATGCCGGACGAATGGGGCGAGGCCCTCTCGGTTCTCAATGCGCCGCTCGGCGTCTACTCGGTTCTCGGCAATCACGACTGGTGGCATGGCGCCCTGCCCGGAATGCCCGCCGATGGCGCCGAAGGCGTGCGCCGTGCCTTGCGTTCGGCCGGCATCGAAGTTCTCGAAAACCATGCGCTGCGCGTAACCAAAAACGGCCAACCCTTCTGGGTCGCGGGCCTTGGCGATCAAATCGCCGAATCGGAGGGGCCAAAGCTTTTTACGGGCCGTGACGATCTTGCCGGGACCATGGCGCAAATTAAAGGTCCGGCGCCGATCATCTTGCTGGCCCATGAGCCGGCCATTTTCCGGCGGGTTCCAGACCGCGTTTCACTGACGCTCTGCGGCCACACGCACGGCGGCCAAGTGAACCTTTCCAATTTCACCAAGGATTTTCTGCGCCACCACGGGCTCGATCTGATCTATGGTCATATCGTTCAGGGAGGCCGTCATCTCATCATCTCGGCCGGCCTTGGCACAACGCGCGTGCCGGTTCGCTTCATGCGCCCGCCGGAAGTGGTCGAGCTGACCATCGGGAGCGTAGCGCGTCCGCAAGCCTGAGCTAGGTCAAATCGGATCAAACCGTTTCCGGTGAAACATTGGGGCGTGCTCGGTTCACCGCGGAACCCGAAAATCCATTAGATCGGAAATTGGCGGTGACTGATGCGCGGCAGATTCACGCCAAACCATTCGCCGCGTCCGGCTTTCCGTTCAAAGCTCAGACGACTTCCACTGACGTTGGACACTGCAAGAGCGGCCATTGCGGAATGCCTCAATGACCATGGGAACTCACCCGCGCGTCGGCTATTGTTGCGATCAGCTCAGCCATATCTTGTCGCGGGCCACCCGAAGCTTTACCTAGCGAAAGGTACTCAACCGACACATTCGTTTGCAGCGCGCGCAAGATGAGCTTGAACACGAGCCATACGGAGCGGTGCCGAAACTCCATGCCGAGAGATATTACCGGCAGACTATTCCAATCAAGTTCGAATTCCGCGTCCCAGCCGAATGACAATGTTCCGGGTTTAAATAACAATTCCACCGATGAATTTACAATATCCTGAATATTGGCGAGCTTTCCGGCGTGAATATAGGCGATGAAATCCCCGGCGTCGACCAACCGCAATTCGGCGGCAACCGATTCGAAGGCGGCCGCGAGAGCGTCCGCCGGAAGTTCGACATGACCTTCGCGCTGACCTAACAACATTTGAAGTGCTTTCATTTCGCCGGTGCCATTGGCGAACTTCTAGCATACGGAATATGAATTATTTCCGCCACTACTTTATAAAATTCAAGCGGAATGGCTGATTGGCTGCGACATTGCCGAAGACGGCTCCTGCTGAAGAGCTTGTCTTCGACGAGTGGAACCGAAATTGCGGCCGGAAATTTCCCAAATCTTCATGGCTATGGCGTTTTTATCCCTTGGAACGAATCAAGGGAGCAAGTCCTTCGCCGCGCTTCCCGCACGCCGTGCCAGATTATACCGGGTCTCGCTATCCTCCAAAGCACGGCATTTGTCCCGCCTCGTCCCGAGTACGCCAGCGTCCGCGCGACGCAACACCAAAAATACGCGCCCGCGCATTTTTGTGCGTCGAAGCGGCTATATCGCGGATTTTCTGCGCGAAAACGGACGAAGTTCCGGGGCAACAGCGCCGCCTTTCGTGCGATAAATCTTATTGGGAGGGAGTGTCGATCGATAGGAGGCCACCATGTCCTTTCAAAGCCCGATGCCCTTGCCGAAAGCGATTTCCCCGGAACGGGTCGTCACTCAAGAAGTCCGCTTTGGCGCGAAAAATTACGCGCCGCTTCCGGTTGTCTTGGCGCAGGGCGCCGGCGCGTATCTCTACGATACCGGCGGCAAGCGCTACATTGATATGATGAGCGCCTATTCGGCAGCGAGTTTCGGCCATCTGCATCCGCGGCTCGTCCACGCCATGAAACGTCAGCTCGATCGCTTGGATGTCGTCTCGCGTGCGTATCATTCGGATAATCTCGGGCCGCTTTGCGAGGAACTCGCGGGGCTCGCGGGGCTCGATGCGTGCCTGCCGATGAA
>DATBQJ010000009.1:0-23039 GCA_036560885.1 Methylocella sp. | reverse complement strand
GCCGAAAAGAGCCTCGCCGGAGCGGTTCAAACTTAGGATTTGCCCTTGCGAATCGAGCACGGCAATGCCGTCCATCGCGGTATCCAAAATGGCGCTTAGCTCGCGAAACTCGGCTTTCTGGCGGCGCAGCTCCTTTTCGAGGCTTTCGCGGCTGCTTCCGGCGCCCGGCCGCGACGCGCGACGCGCGGCCTTTGGCGGAGCCGGCTCGATGGGTTTGTTGGCGTGGCGTGCGGCGCCCATATGCTCTGGCGGGGCGGCGCGCGCCGCAAGGGAAGCTGCCTCCTCCGGCCGGTCGAAAACATCGAGGATTGCGGCGACAAACAGCGGCGACACTTCTCCGGCACTGGTGCGGCGGCAGAGGAAACTGATGGTTCTGACCACGCCGCCGACGTGAAAATGCAGCGTTTCGACGACGGGCGCCGCATCGAGACCGAGATTCGCGGCAATATCGGCGAGCCGTTGCGAGCAGCCTCCCTTGGCCCCGGAAAGAAAGCGGGATAGGCCGGCAAGATTTTTTGCACCGCACAAATTCAGCAGGCTTTTGCTGGCGAGAATCGGCGTGTATGGATGCGCCGCATCCTTGCCGCGCATCGCCACGACCGGCATAAGGAACGCAAGTCCGGACGGCAGAACGGTCAAAGCGTCCGTGATGTCTTGGTCGTTCAGGCCAGGCGCGCGGCAAAACCCGGTCATGCTGCCTTGAGCTTTCTCTGCAAGCATGGCTAACCCTTACGAATTCCTCGCGGCGCGGCCGCGCGCGGTCCGGCTTCTGCGTCCTTGTCCGGGCAATGCAATCAATTTATTCTCAAACGCGATAGTCGAGAACCGGCAATTTCGCGGTTGGATTTTCTCCTCTCGCGAGACTTTGCTCGCGGCCTTGCAATCGCGGATCGATCCTTTTACCGTCCGGCACATTCCGGCACGCCGCCATAGCTCAGTTGGTTAGAGCGCTAGATTGTGGATCTAGAGGTCCCCCGTTCGAGCCGGGGTGGCGGTACCAAGTTTTAAAATTCGTGGCGTCCTAGGAGGTTACCACGCCCGGACCGGCCATTCGCCGGCGTCACGGCTGGTAACTGTGCGGGCGGAATCGACAAGACCCCGGCTCGTGATCACAATCCAGCCGCCGCCGCGCCTTTGGATCGATTTCACCATACCGGCCCCGGGAATGAATTCTCCTGGCGCTACCTCGATCGAGCCGCGCGGACTCTCGACGAGAGCGATCCCGTCGTAGACATCACGGACAACCCAGTTGGTGATCAATTGTGGATGTCCCGTCGCGTTTTCAAGCGGCGGCTTCGCCGGCGCACTGGCAAGTTGCGCTTGTTTCCCGGCGGCCGCCTTACCCGCTGCCGAGGCGGCGCCGGTCGATGCGGTAGAAAGCGGCGCCGCGGTCTGCCGCTCAATGCGATCGAGCCGCTCGAGAACTTGGGAAAGTTTCGTGGAGGGTTCGCGCTGCAGATGCTCGACCCTGCCGGCAAGCTCGGCGATCGAGGCCCCGGTTTCGGTTTTCACCGCATCGAGACGCGACTTCAGGCCTTCGAGCGCGGCGGTCTCTCTCGCCGTTTGGCTTTGTGCGGTGCGCATCGCCTCGATGTTGACCTTGAGTTCCCTTATATCCTCGGCCATTTTTTGCGTCGTGCGGAGCATCTCGCTGCGCGCTGTGCTCTCTTGCGTCGCGACAGTCCGTGCGGGCGGCGGCTTCAACCCATAAAACGGTAAGTGATTACCGGAAAAATACGACCCCGCCGCCCAAGCGAAGCCAAAAAGACAGACAGCCAAGGCGACGAGCGAACTATAGCCGGAAAACTGCTCGAAGCGCGGCGGCGCCCGCCGCGCCGATGTGGCCCCGATCTCCATGAAAGGCACGAGGCCGGAGGCAGCCTCTTGCCTCGCTTCCCTGCCTCCTGCTCCTGCCGCGGGAACATTTGCGCCCCGAGGGCGGGTTTGCGAGGGTTCAGCGCCGTCGTCTGGAATCTCGTCCATGCACGCGCTCCAAAAATTGGTTAAGACTTTGTGGCGAGCCTTGCGCGGATTCTCTTAAAGTTGCGTTAACGGATAGTGCGCCACCGGGATTGAGTCGCATGGAAACGTTGCATCTGCGCGGGCGCGCCGTTATAAGCGCCCCTGGCGTCACTTCCGCTACCTCTGGGGACTCGGGCGCACCATAACTCAGCATTGCAATCGCAAGGACACCTAAATGGCCGGGACGAAATTACTCAACGCCACGGCGCGCGGCGGGACAGGCAAGGGGGCCGCGCGCGGCGTGCGCCGTCAAGGCCGTATTCCAGGCGTGATCTATGGCGGCGGCGAGGCCGCCGCACCGGTTTCGCTCGACTATCGCGAATTGAACAAATTGATCTACGCCGGGCATTTCCTGACCACGATTTTCGAGCTCGATGTGGACGGCGTCAAGCAACGGGTCATTCCGCGCGATTACCAGCTCGATTCCATCAAGGATCAGCCGCTACATGTCGATTTCCTCCGCCTGAAGCCAGGGGCGAGCCTGCGTGTCGAGGTGCCGGTGCATTTCGTCAATCAGGATATTTGCCCCGGTCTCAAGACGGGCGGCAGCTTGAACATCGTGCGTCATGCGATTGCCATGCGGGTTCCGGCGGATGCCGTTCCCGAGGCGGTCGTCGCCGACCTCGCGGCATTACAAATCAACGACTCGGTGCATATTGATGCAATTCCCCTGCCGGAAGGTTGCAAGCTGACCCAGCGCGAACGCGATTTCACGATTGCAACGATCGCACCCCCGCTCGTTGCCGCGGAAGAGCCTGCGGCCGCAGCCCCAGCAACTGCGGCGGCCGCCGCGCCGGCGCCGGCGCCGGACGCCAAGGGGAAGGCCGCCGAGCCTGCCACCGCGTCGGCGGGTGCGCCGGCCAAAGCCCCGCCAAAGGGCAAGAAATAGCGTCCCGCTTTGTGGCCGGAATTCCGCCCGCAAACCACGACAGCATTGAGCGGGCGCCATGCTTCTCTTCGCGGGCCTCGGCAATATGGGAAACGCCTTTGCCGGCCATCGCCACAATGCCGGCTTCATGGCTCTCGATCGAATTGCGCGCGACCATCGTGCGCCGGCATTCCGTTCGCGCTTTCAGGGCCTCGTTACCGAGATCATGCTCGAAGGCGAACGGGTGATTTTGCTCAAGCCGCAAACCTACATGAATGAATCCGGCCGCTCCGCCGGCGCGGCGGCGCGCTATTATCAAATCGATCCGTCCCGTATCGTCGTCTTTCACGACGAACTCGATCTGCCGCCGGGCAAGGTGCGGGTCAAGACCGGCGGCGGCAACGCCGGCCATAACGGCCTCAAATCCTTGAGCGCGCATATTGGCAACGACTACCGCCGTGTGCGGATCGGCATCGGCCATCCCGGCGACAAGACGCTTGTGCACGATTACGTGCTAAGCGATTTCGCCAAGGCTGATATCCCCTGGGTCGAAGCCTTATGCAGCGCGATTGCGGCCCATGCCGGGCTTTTAGCAAAAGGCGAGGACGAGGCATTTCAAGGCAAGATCCACCAGGCCATGGAAATCGCCGGGTTTGGCAAAGCGGTGCCAAACTGAACTAATCGGCCGGCGCGGCTTCGCCAGATTCTACCGGCATTATTTTCAACGACGTGATCCGGTTGCGCGTCTTGCGCAGCACTTCGAAGCGGAAATTGTGGAACGCAAACACCTGACCCGGCTCCGGAATAGCGCGCGCCTCATTGATGACGAGACCGGCGATGGTGGTCGCTTCCTCGTCCGGGAGATCCCAAGCCATCGCGCGGTTGAGATCGCGGATCGGCACGGAGCCGTCCACGATCGCGGACCCGCCCGGCAGCAAGCGCACGCCTTGAACGATCACATCATGCTCGTCGGCGATATCGCCGACGATTTCCTCGAGAATGTCCTCCAGCGTGACTAAGCCCATGACGACGCCATATTCATCGACCACAAGGGCAAAATGAGTCTTGCGTTTTAAGAACGCCTGGAGCTGATCCTGAACCGGGGTCGTTTCCGGCACGAACCACGGTTCGAGCGCGATGCTTTCGACTTTGAAATCCTTGACCTCGCCGCCGGCCGCGTCGAGCGCGCGCAAAAGATCCTTGGTGTGCAGCACGCCGACGATATTTTCGGGCTGGCCGCGCCAGAGCGGCAGCCGCGAATAAGGCGCGGCGACCACTTCGCCAATCAAATCCTGCGATGGCAAATCGGCGTTGAGGGCGAGCATTTTGGTGCGATGAACCATAACGTCCGACACTTCGAGATCGCGAAGATCCAGCAGCCCGCCGAACATGTCGCGGTCGGAACGACCGACGCCGCCCTCCCGGTGCAGAAGATCCACCGCGCTCTTAAGTTCTTCGTGCCCGGACAGAATCGATTGCCGCCTGCTCGTATCGACGCCTGCCACTTTCAAGAATCCGCGCACCAGCACTTCAACGCCGATAAGGACAGGCCCGAAGACGGCAACGAAAATCGAAATCGCGCGAGCGACGAGAAGCGATGTGCGGTCCGGGTGATTGATCGCCACGGTTTTCGGCATCACTTCGGCGAAAACGAGCAGAAGCACGGTCATGAGCCCGGTCGCATAGAGCGCGCCGCGCTCGCCCGTGAGGGCGACGAGGATGCTGGTCGCAACCGCCGATGCGCCTGTGGTGACGAGCGTGTTGCCGAGAAGTGTCGTGCCAATCAGCCGCGCCCGGCTCGCCAGCAGCCGGTTGACCAATGCCGCGCGCCGGTCGCCATTTTTCTCCAAGGCATGCATGCGCGCGCGGGAGGCGGCGGTCAGCGCTGTTTCCGAAGCCGAAAAAAACGCCGATAGCGCTACGCATAAGAGGATGGTTGCGATCGCGAGCCAAACATCAACCGGTAAAATGCCGGCACCCGCGCCGTTCATGGCTGTCAATGTCCTGTATTCAGTTCATCTTGAAGAAAGTCGTGGATCTCCGTGGCTTCGACCGTCTTGGCAATGAAGCAATCGCCGATCGCCCGCGCAAGGATGAAGGCAAGGCCGCCATGCTCGACCTTTTTGTCCTGATACATCGCTTCGAGCATCGCGCCGGGGCCGGCGTTCCAGCCAGGGATGCCGGCGATGCGTACCGGCAGGCTAACCTCTTGCAGATGCGCTTCGACCCGCGCTTGGTCCTCTGGGCGGCAAAGGCCGCGGCGGGCCGAGAAGCGAAACGCGCAAGCCATGCCAATCGCGACCGCCTCGCCATGGATAAGCCTCGTTCCATCGTAAGAGGTGAGGCGCTCGAGCGCATGGCCAAAGGTATGGCCGAGATTGAGCAAGGCCCGTTCGCCCTCCTCATATTCATCGCGCGCGACAATCGCCGCCTTGGCCTTGCAGCTTGTCGCGATCGCGTGAACGCGCGACGCGCCTCCCGCGAAGACCGCGCGCCAATTGGCTTCCAGCCAGGCGTAGAATCCGGCGTCGCCAATGAGGCCATATTTGACAACTTCGGCATAGCCGGCACGAAACTCGCGCGGCGGCAATGTCGCTAGCGTATCGGTGTCCGCGATAACCAGCGAAGGCTGATGGAAGGCGCCGATCAAATTCTTACCATACGGGGAGTTGATCCCGGTCTTGCCGCCCACCGACGAATCGACCTCGGCCAAAAGCGTCGTCGGCACCTGAATGAGGCGCATCCCGCGCCGGACCGTCGCCGCGGCAAAACCGGCAAGATCGCCGATGACCCCGCCGCCAAGCGCGACGATCACATCACCGCGCTCGAGTCTCGCGCCGATCAGCGCATTGCAAAGCTTTGCATACGTATCGAACGATTTCGAACCTTCGCCGGGCGCAACGATCACCTTTGCGTGGCGGACACATGCCTGATCGAGGGCTTGTTCGAGGGCAGGCAAATGCAGTTTGGCGACATTTTCGTCGGTGACAATTGCGCAAGACGCCCGAGGTGCGAGCCGGCTAATATGGTTTCCCGCTTCCGCTATCAGCCCCGCGCCAATCAAAATCGCATAACTGCGCGCTCCAAGCACCACGTTGACTTGCGCCTGGTGCGAAAAGGGTTGCGGGCCGGCGCCCATATGCTGATCCGGAACGGTGATGCTGTGTGGCATTGCTGGCGCGGTCAAGCCGGGCGAGGATCGTAAAAAACACTCGATTGCCGCAATAGTATCCTCAGCCGCTTGTTCATGCGGCCCATCCCGCGAAACGACGGTGACGTCGGCCAGGGCGTAGATCGGATAACGCTGGTCCAAAAGCGTCCGCAAAGTTTGCTCGGGATCGCCGCCCTGCAGAAGGGGACGATGCGAGCGTTTGCGCACGCGGCGCCAGAGCACGTCGTGATCCGCTTTTAGCCAAACCGATATTCCAGACAAACCAATCCTGGCCCTTGTCTCCTGGTTCATGAAGGCCCCGCCGCCGCTCGCAATCACGCGCGGGCCGCCACACAATAGGCGCGCCATGACGCGGCGCTCTCCGTCGCGGAAATAGTCCTCGCCGTGCCGTGCGAAAATTTCGGTGATCGACATGCCCGCCGCGGCTTCGATTTCCTCATCGGCATCGACGAAATCGAGGCCAAGCTCCTGAGCAAGACGCCGGCCGGTCGAGGTCTTTCCTGATCCCATAAGACCGATGAGGACGATCGAGCGCCGCCCGAGCGCCGCCACGAGCGAAGCCACGCGCCGGCTACGCGCGCGGTCCGTCTCTGTCCCGGCTCCAGT
Organism: Methylocella sp.; assembly: GCA_036560885.1. Classification (GTDB taxonomy): domain Bacteria; phylum Pseudomonadota; class Alphaproteobacteria; order Rhizobiales; family Beijerinckiaceae; genus Methylocapsa. The sequence continues at coordinate 16,371 of DATBQJ010000009.1, read as the reverse complement.
TGCGATGCCGCTGCTCATGAAACAAGTGTAGCATGTGAAAGAGCTTGATTTAAACGGGACTTTTGGGAGTCCTTTATCCGGTCCAGCCCGCCCCCGCCGGCATTCGATGCGGCAGAACCAACCTCACATCGTAAGGTATTGTTCTTGCTGTGATTTAGGAACCGCGCCTCGCATCGCCGAAGACGAGGACGTTGGCAAAACGGACCTGCAAGCGCGATTCCAATTTCAAAGCCAGATTAAAGTTCCTTCCGCGCGAGCGACATTCCGGTCTTTGTGCTAAAATTGCAACGGTGCTGCGGATACTGCGCTCGCGCACAAGAAACCGGCTGCGCTTTGCTAGCTTCGGCTGCTGTTTTCGGTTAAGCATGGGCAGAGGTTATTGCTGGGGAAATTCATGTTCGGCTGGCGACGCGGCTTGGTCTCCTTGTTCACTCTCGCCCTGTTAGGGGCCGGTGGTTGCTCGTTCTTTCCCGTTAACGGACCGACGTCCTCGGATATTGAAAGAGGAACATCTCCGACCGTCCCCTACGCCTTGATCAAGCTTACCCCCGAGACCATCGATATTCTCGCGGCCCATGAACCAAAGGGACTCGCGGGTGCATTCACGGATCGGCGCCCGCCGGCCAACATCACCTTCGGTATCGGCGACGTGGTGTCCATCACGGTTTTCGAAGCGGCGGCGGGCGGGTTATTCATCCCGCTGGAAGCGGGTGTGCGGCCGGGCAATTTCGTGAACCTTCCGGACCAAATGGTTGACAACAACGGCAACATCACCATGCCGTTCGCCGGCCTAGTCAAGGCCGTGGGCCGCAACAACGTCCAGGTTCAAAATGATATCGTCGAGAAGATCAAGAACCGCGCGATCGAACCGCAAGTCGTCGTGACCTTGGCCCAGCAGCGGACCTCGCTGATCAGCGTGGTCGGCGCGGTGAACACCCCGCTTCGCTTTGCAGTTCCGGCCACGGGCGCCGGAGATCGCGTGCTCGACGCCATCACCCGCGCGGGCGGCATTTCGGGCCCCGGCTATTCGAGCTGGGTCATGCTCGAACGGGGCGGACGCCGCGCCACTGTGCCTTTCGAAAATCTCGTGATGAATGCAAGCAATAACATTTACATATTGCCGGGCGACCGGATCTATGTCTATCAGGAACAGCAGAAATTCATTGCCTTTGGGGCCTATAGTCTCAACACCAATGGCACTAACCAAGGCCAGATCAATTTCGACGCTTGGCGGCTCAACCTCGCCGAGGCCGTGGCGAAGGCCGGCGGATTGGCCGACCTCCAGGCCAATCCAAGCGCGGTGTTCCTTTACCGCCAGGAGCCGCGCGAAGTAGCCCAACTTCTCGGTGCCGACATGGAGCAGTTCAGCGGTCCGCTCGTTCCGGTCATATTCTCCGTCAGCTTCCGCGATCCCGGCGGTTATTTCCTAGCCACGAGGTTTCAGATGCGCAACGATGACATCATCTTCGTGGCCAACGCGCAATCCGTCGATGTCGCGAAATTCCTTAATTTCGTAAGTGAGGTGGCAATTGCGGCAACCGGCACGGAAGCAGCCATACAGGGTGTTCCAATCACCACTCAGGCTATCAATACCAGGACTCTAATTGGGGCAACCCCCACCAATCCTTGAGCGAATTCCCCGTAATGGGCGCGGGGCAACTATGGCAGGCGCTGGCGTCGGCTTTCGCAAGAGCCGGGTTCTCGCCCGGGTTTTTCATGCTTATATCGCCCGCGAGATCAGAAGACTCTGACCCCGCCCGCCTCTGCGCCGCCTGAAAGGCCGGAAGCATTAGGCGTGCGCCGGCCTGATGTATCGCCTGGAGGGCAAGCTTGACTGCTAAATTCTTTCCGCGAGCGTCCTATGCGCTCACCCGCCGCTCGGCATTGTGTCTTGGCTTCGGGGGCTTCATCTTGCCGCGCTTTTTCCCGATCGCTGCCCAGGCGGCCGCACAGGAGACCGAAACCCACGGCCTTTCCATCTTCGGCGATCTCGCCTTGCCCGCTGATTTCGCCCATTTTCCTTATGTCAATCCCGATGCCCCGAAGGGCGGCGAGATCGTGCTGCAGGTCAGTTCGACCTCCGGCAACCAGAATTTCACCACCTTCAATACGCTGAACACCTATATTTTGAAGGGCGACGGCGCCGCGGGAATGGGGCTCATTTTCGATTCGCTGATGAGCGGAAGCGGCGACGAGCCGGATTCGCTCTATGGGCTTGTCGCGCGCGCCGTCCGGATTTCGGCCGACAAGACAATTTACCGCTTTCTTCTGCGCAAGGAGGCAAGGTTCCATGACGGCTCGCCTTTGACCGCGCGCGATGTCGCGTTTTCCCTAAATATTCTGAAAACCAAGGGCCACCCGTCGATCCGCCAATCATTGCGCGATCTCGATGCCGCCGAGGCCGAGGCCGATGACATTGTAATGGTGCGCCTGAAGCCGCGCCACAGCCGGGAAGCGGCATTGATCGTCGCCGGACAACCAATCTTTTCCGCGGCCTATTACGCGGGTCATCCGTTCGACGAAACGACGCTCGAGCCGCCGCTCGGGTCTAGCGCCTATAAGGTCGGTCCCTTCGATGCCGGGCATTATATCGCTTTCGACCGCGTCCCTGACTATTGGGGCAAGGATCTTGCGGTCAATATTGGCCAGGCGAATTTCGGCCGCGTCCGGTTCGAATATTTCGGCGACCGGAAGGTCGCGTTCGAGGCATTCAAAGCGGGCGTCTTCACCTTTCGCGAGGAATTCACCTCGGCCGTGTGGGCGACTGGGTATGATTTCGCCGCCGTCAAGGACGGCAGGGTTATCCGTGCGACCCTCCCTGACGAATCGCCGATGGGGACGCAAGGCTGGTTCTTCAACATCAGGCGCGGCAAATTCAAGGATGCGAAGATCAGGCAGGCAATCGGTCTTGCCTTCGATTTCGAATGGACCAACGCCAATATCATGTATGGCGTCTATTCGCGCACCGATTCGTTTTTCCAGAATTCGCCGATGGCTGCACAGGGAAGCCCCGCACCCGAAGAAATTGCGCTGCTCGAACCGTTCCGGGGCGAACTCGATCCAAGCGTGTTCGGCGCGGTCTATGTCCCCCCTGTTTCGGATGGCTCGGGCCAGGATCGCGAGCTTCTGCGCCGCGCGGCCACGCTGTTTTCCGATGCCGGCTGCAAGCGGGCAGGCACGCGCTTGAATTTGCCCGATGGCAAGCCATTCGAGATCGAATTTCTGGATTTCGACAATGCCCTGGAGCCACATACCGCGCCGTTCATCAAGAACCTGAAGCTGCTCGGGGTTGAAGCGCACTACCGGGTCGTTGATGCGGCGCAATATAAGCGGCGACTCGACGATTTCGATTATGATATCGTAACCTCGCGCTTCGGCCTCGGCCTCACGCCGGGCGAAGGCATGCGATCGACATTCGGGTCGGAAGCGGCAAACCTGCCCGGCTCGCATAACGTTTCGGGAATTGCTATTCCAGCGGTCGATGCCTTGATCGAACAGGCGCTGGTGGCCGAGACGCGGGAACAACTGACGTTCATCTGCCGCGCAATCGATCGCATTCTGCGCTCCGGTCATTACTGGGTCCCGATGTGGAACAAGCCCAACCACCTTGTCGCCTATTGGGATTTGTTCGGGCGTCCCGAGCGCGGCGCTCGCTACGACATCGGCGTCGTCTCGACCTGGTGGTACGACGAGGAAAAAGCCAAGCGGATTCATTTCACCGGCCGCTGAAGGACTTCTGATGTTTGCCTATATCGCGCGCCGTCTCTTGTTCATGATTCCCACCCTCTTCGGAATTTTGTTCATCAATTTTGTTATCGTTCAATTTGCGCCGGGCGGGCCCGTCGAACGCATCCTGGCGCAATTGCAAGGCGTAGAATCGGGCGCAACCGCGCGTTTCGGCGGCGGCGGCAGCGATACCGGAAACGCTGGCGCCGGCGATATCTCATCGAAATATCGCGGCGCCCAAGGCCTCGACCCAAAATTTATCGCCGAACTCGAAAGACAGTTCGGCTTCGACAAGCCGGCCTATGCGCGTTTTTTCCTGATGCTCAAAAACTACGCGACCTTCGATTTCGGGCGTTCCTATTTTCGGGACGTACCGGTGTTGCAACTCATCAAGGAGAAGCTGCCGGTTTCGATCTCGCTCGGTCTTTGGATGACGCTGCTTTCCTATGCGATATCCATTCCTCTAGGCATCAAAAAAGCGGTCAGCGACGGCTCGCGCTTCGACGTTTGGTCCTCTGCCGTCGTCATCACAGGCTATGCGATCCCGAGTTTTCTCTTCGCGATACTGCTCATCGTGCTTTTTTGCGGCGGGTCGTTCTGGCAGATTTTTCCGCTTCGCGGCCTGACCTCCGAAAACTGGCCGGAGCTTTCGCTCACGGGCAAGATCACCGATTATCTCTGGCACATCACCCTGCCGGTGGTGTCGATGACGCTTGGCGCCTTCGCGACCTCGACATTCTTGACCAAGAACTCGTTTTTGGACGAGATCGCCAAGCAATATGTGCAGACGGCGCGGATGAAAGGTCTGAGCGAGCGCCGCGTGCTTTATGGTCATGTCTTTCGCAACGCCATGATGATCGTCGTCTCCGGTTTTCCCGGCGCCTTTATCGCCGCCTTCTTCGGCGGTTCCCTCCTCATCGAAACGATTTTCTCGCTCGACGGGCTCGGTCTGCTTTCGTTCGAATCAATCGTCAATCGCGATTATCCCGTTGTGTTCGCCGATCTTTATATTTTCGCGCTGCTCGGCCTTGTCGTGAACCTTCTTTCCGACTTGACATACATGTGGATCGATCCGCGCGTCGATTTCGAGACGCGGGAGGTTTAGGCGGTGCGGCTCCACTCATCTGGAAGCGGGATCGCCACGATGCCTCTCCCGCCGCTCCATCCGAAACCGCGGCGATTCCAGCTAAGTCCGATCAACCGGCGCCGTCTCGATAATTTCAAGGCCAACAAGCGCGGCTATTGGTCGTTCTGGATTTTTCTGTTTTTCTTCGTCTTGTCGCTATTCTCGGAATTCATCGCCAACGACAGGCCGCTCCTCGTCGTCTACAAAGGCGAGTTTTTGGTGCCTATCCTGCATGATTATCCGGAAGAGAAGTTCGGCGGCTTTCTCGCCCAAACCGACTATCGCGACGCGGTGATCGGCAAGGAGATCGCCGAGCATGGCTTCATGATTTGGCCGCCGGTTCGCTTTTCCTACAAAACTATCAACCGCCAATTGCCGGTGCCGGCACCTTCGCCGCCGACCTGGATGCTGAGCGCAGCGCAATGCCGCGCCGCCGTGCAGCGCTTCACCAAAAACCCAGATGGCAATTGCAGCGATATCGAATGGAACTGGCTCGGAACCGACGATCAGGGCCGCGATGTCCTGGCCCGATTGCTCTACGGTGTCCGCCTCTCGCTATTGTTTGGCCTGACGCTCGCGGCGGTTTCCTCGGCCGTGGGGATCGCGGCCGGCGCAGTGCAAGGATATTTCGGCGGATGGATCGATCTCATCTTCCAGCGCTTCATCGAGATATGGTCGTCGCTCCCGGAGCTCTATCTCTTGATCATCGTTTCCTCGATCATCGCGCCGGGCTTCTTTGTGCTGCTTGGCATTCTTCTGTTGTTTTCCTGGGTGCGGCTCGTGCATCTCGTGCGAGCGGAATTTTTGCGCGCCCGGAATTTCGAATATGTCAATGCGGCGCGCGCGCTCGGCCTCTCCAATAGAGCGATCATATTCAAGCACGTTTTGCCGAACGCGATGGTCGCGACCCTGACGTTTCTTCCCTTCGTCCTCAATAGCTCGATCACGTCGCTGACCGCGCTCGATTTTTTAGGCTTTGGCTTGCCGCCAGGGTCGCCTTCGCTGGGGGAACTCTTGTTGCAGGGAAAGTCGAATTTGGCAGCGCCATGGCTCGGCCTTACGGGCTTTTTCGTCATCGCGATCATGCTCGCGCTGCTGGTCTTCATCGGCGAAGCCGTGCGCGACGCCTTCGACCCCAGGAAGACGCTTGCGTAGGGGCGTTGTCCCGTGTGTATGCCTTGTTGGAATCCTCGTTTCGCGTTGCAGGATGGTTTTCGTGGCTGACGCTCCTCTCCTCGACGTCCGGGATCTCAAGGTCCTCTTCCGGCAGGGCGGCACAGGGACGCTCGCCGTCGACGGCGTGTCCTTCACGCTGAAGCGGGGGCGCACCCTTGGCCTCGTCGGCGAGTCCGGCTCGGGCAAATCGGTGACCGCTCTCTCGATTGTACGCCTGCTTGGCCGCGCCGTCGAAGTTCAAGGCCAAGTGCTGTTCAAAGGCGAGGATCTTCTCGCGGCCCACGAGGCGCGGCTGCGCGAGATCAGGGGCGCCCACATCACCATGGTCTTCCAGGAGCCGATGACCTCGCTCAATCCCTTGCACACGATCGAGCGCCAAATCGGCGAAATATTGGAGCTGCATGGCGCAAGGGGAGCCGAAAAGATCAAGGCCCGCATCGTCGAGCTGTTGCGGGAAGTCGGCATTCCCGATCCCGGCGCGCGGCTTGGCGCTTTTCCGCATCAGCTCTCCGGCGGCCAGCGCCAGCGGGTGATGATCGCCATGGCGCTCGCCAACCGGCCCGAACTTTTCATTGCCGACGAGCCGACGACCGCCCTCGATGTAACCGTGCAAGCCCAGATCTTGGAGCTTTTGAAGGACCTGCAAACGCGCCATCAGATGGCGATGCTCTTCATTACCCACGATCTCGGCATCGTGCGCAAGATCGCCGACGATGTCGCAGTGATGCAGAAAGGCAAAATCGTCGAAACCAACAGAGTGGCGGACCTATTCGCGGCGCCGCGCCATCCCTACACCCAGGCGCTGATTGCCGCCGAACCGAAAGGCGCTCCGCCAGCGATCAACCTTGCCGCCAAGACTATTCTTGAAGCAAAAGACATCCGCGTCTGGTTTCCGATCAAGCGGGGCTTTTTCCGCAGGACCGTTGGTTTCGTCAAGGCGGTGGACGGCGTGTCGGTAAGCGTGCGCGAAGGCGAGACGGTTGGCGTCGTCGGCGAATCCGGCTCCGGCAAAACCACCCTTGGCCTCGCCCTTCTGCGCCTCATTCGTTGCGAAGGCGCAATCGTCTTCCTGGGACGCCCGATCGATGGCCTCAAGTTCAAGGCGATGCGGCCGTTGCGCCGCGACATGCAGATCGTGTTTCAGGACCCCTATGGTTCGTTGTCGCCGCGGCTTTCTGTCGCCGATATCGTGGCGGAAGGCCTCGGCGTCCAATATAAAGCCATGTCGTTGGCCCGCCGGCGCGAGATCGTGGCGCAAGCACTCGTCGACACCGGCCTCGATCCAGCCGCGATGGATCGCTATCCGCACGAATTTTCGGGCGGCCAGAGGCAACGCATCGCCATCGCGCGGGCGATTGTCCTAGAGCCAAAATTCATTGTCCTCGACGAGCCGACCTCGGCACTCGACATGTCGGTGCAGGCGCAGATCGTCGATCTTCTGCGCGAATTGCAAAAGCGGCGCGAGCTCGCTTATCTCTTTATAAGTCACGATCTGAAGGTGGTGCGCGCGCTTGCCAGCGAAATCATTGTCATGCGCGATGGAAAACTCGTCGAATCCGGTCCGGCGCGAGAGCTTCTGGCAAAGCCGCGCAGTGCCTACACCCGCGCACTTTTCGCGGCCGCCTTCGACATCAAAGCCGAGGCCGGCGCGGTTTTGGGACAATGAACCGCAAATAATATTTGGTTGCGTGAGCCGCGCGGGCTATCCCGGGTATCGACGAGAAAATCTCTATTTGCTGTCGTCGAGGCCGCCGATGTGCTTCTGGCTGTAGAGCTGGAGGCCGAGTTGTTTGATAAGCTCCAATTGCGTTTCCAAAAAATCGATGTGCTTTTCCTCATCGATGAGCAGATCGTCAAAGAGCTCCTTGGAGACGAGGTCGTGGGCGGAAACGCAATATTCCGCCGCCTCGATGTAGAGCGCTCGCGCGGCGGTCTCGGAGTCGAGGTCACAGCGAAGAATTTCCTCCACCGTTTGTCCGATCCGCAGCGGGTCGAGGACTTGGAGGTTAGGAAATCCTTCCAGGAAAAGAATACGAGCGGTTAAGCGATCGGCATGCTGCATTTCCTCGATCGACTCTTCGCGCCATTTCTTTGCCAAATTCTTAAAGCCCCAATTATCGAAAATACGATAATGAAGCCAATATTGATTGATGGATGTCAGCTCGCTGCGCAGGCTGCGATTGAGATAATCGAGGACTCTGTCATCGCCCCTCATTGTTCCAACCTCATTTACGCGTGGCGTTCACGCCTTTTAAGCCGCGACAACGGCCGCAGGGCAAGACCGCCATGCTTTATATAGCCGGAACTTCATATAGACGGAGAAACCGGTCCCGGAAAGAGGGCGCATGGGGCGGCATGGAAAAGCGAGAGGCGCCTCGAGCCCGAGGCACGAATGCCTACGCCATGCACAACACGATAGCATCCGTCTCGCACGCCTCGCGGGACGAGTCGCCAGTCGCCGTCCCGGCGTTGGCCTCGTTGATGATCGTCCGGACGGTTGCGACGCAGCGCCCGCAACTTGGACGGCAACCGAGAGATTCATAAATTATGAAAGGAGTGCGTGGGCATGCCCCACTGGCCAGGGCCGCTCTTATATCAGAGTCGCTAACGACATTACAGGAACAAACGATCATTGAGGCACCATGCAGAAAGCAAAGGGAGGAGCCGGAAAAAGGGCTCCCTAACTCGTTGTTTGATCGTACGCAAGACCAGAATGGCACTTTACAAGCATTCCAAATGAGAACGGCGGTTTCGTCGGATTAGAGATGCTCAAAACCACAATTTGACAGTAAGCTGTAATTTGGCCGTTATCCGCCGCGGCGGCTCCGGCGCTGCCGTGAAAGCTTGCGTTCGAAGCTTATCTTGCGCTCGAAGCTTATATGGTGTGCCGGGGCGGCCAAGACATGCACCTTCCAGCCGCCAATGACCAATCATTTGTTTCAAAAAATCCGCGATGCGAACGAAGGACGAGCGAGCCGGCTTTTTCTCGAAACCCCGGCGGGCTTCGCCTTAACTTACGCGGAGATGATCGCGCTTTCGGGACGCTATGCGCAGGGGCTCGCCGCATTTGGGCTCAAAGTCGGCGATCGCGTCGCCGCACAGGTAGAAAAATCGGTCGAAGCGCTCATGCTTTATCTCGGCGCAATCCGCGCCGGGGCGATTTTTCTGCCTCTCGACCCCGCCTATACAAACGCCGAACTCGCTTATTTTCTTGGCGACGCCGAGCCAAGACTCCTGGTCTGCGATCCGGCGAGGCGCGACGGTTTGGCGCCGGTCGCGGCTGGGGCCGGCGTGGCGTCCGTCGCAACGCTTGGCGCGGATGGTTGCGGGTCATTTCCCGAGCGATGCAAAGCGAACGCGCCAAATTTCGAGGACACACAGCGCGCGGCAAATGATATCGCCGCGATCCTTTATACATCGGGAACGACCGGCCGTTCGAAAGGCGCGATGCTGACCCACGGAAATCTCGCATCGAATGCCGCGACCCTTGCCGCCATCTGGCAGTTCTCGCCCTCCGACGTGCTTCTTCACGCGCTTCCGATTCATCACACCCACGGGCTTTTCGTGGCGGTCAACACGGTGCTTTTTAGCGGCGGAAAAATCATTTTCATGCCGAAATTCGATCCGGGCGAATGCTTGGCGCTGATGCCTCGCGCGACCGCGATGATGGGCGTGCCGACTTTCTATACGAGGCTTCTGCGGCACAAAAATTTGTCGCGCGAAGGAACCGCGCTTATGCGGCTCTTCATCTCCGGCTCCGCGCCCCTACTCGAAACAACCCACCGCGCATGGCACGAGCGGACCGGACATGTCATTCTCGAACGCTACGGCATGACGGAAACCAGCATAATTGCTTCGAACCCTTGCGGCGGCGAGCGCAGGGCCGGAACCGTCGGCTTCCCCTTGCCGGGCGTCGCCTTGCGCATCGCCGATCCCGAAAGCGGAAGGGCTTCGCCGCAAGGCGAAACCGGGGTCATCGCGGTCAAGGGGCCAAATGTCTTCAAGGGCTACTGGCGCAATCCCGAAAAGACCGCGGCGGAGTTTCTAAGCGATGGTTATTTCGTCACCGGCGATCTCGGAACAATTGGTGCGGACGGCTATGTGCGTATCATTGGGCGCGCCAAGGATATGATCATTACCGGTGGTTTCAATGTCTATCCGATGGAAGTGGAAACCGGGATCGACGCGCTTCCCGGAGTGATCGAAAGCGCGGTGGTGGGTTTGCCGCATGAGGACTTTGGGGAAGCCGTCGCAGCGGCAGTCGTTGCGGCCCCGGGTACGAGGCTCGACGAAAAATCGGTGCAAGACGCTCTCGCTGGAACACTCGCCAAATTTAAATTGCCGAAACGCGTGATCTTTGTCGATGACCTGCCGCGCAATGCGATGGGCAAGGTCCAAAAGAACCTTTTGCGCGAGATTTACAAGGACTTGTTTGTGTCGCGCGGGAATGCCGCGCCGGAAAGGAAGAGAATTTGAAGGTGGCGTATGCCGTAAATCCTTTGCAACGCCCGGTTGTCGCGTTTGACGTAGGCACGCGAAGCCGAAGGAAGCCTGTTAAAACATCATGCAGGTCATGGTTCGCAGGGCTGGCGATGAGTGCCACATCGCCGCGCCGAAGGAGGGGGAATTGGCGTCACGGAGGATAACGATCCCCAAAACCAATTCCTACCGCTGCCGCGAAAGCTCCGCCAACTCGGCGAGAACGCCTCTTATTTCCGCGCTCGCGCCACTCAGCCTGCGGGCCACTTCGCTGTTTGCCAATTCCAGCGAGTTCGCGCGCGCGATGGCGCCGTCGAGTTCGGCGGCGAGCTTTGAGCGGTCGTCTTGCATGACTGCAAGCTCGTCTTCAAGATTGGTGCGCAAGGTATCCGCCCTGGCCCGCCGCTCGATGGCCGCGTCGAGCCGGTCGAGAGCGGCGCCGAGCCGGTTTAGTGCGGCCTCGAGGCGCTCTGGCAATTTGGGTGTCGTGGCGGCAACCTCGGTCATGCCATGCGAGTGCCTTCAGGATGCGAGTTTCCAAGCATAATTCGTGCCCGTCGCGCCGGCATTAATAAAAGACGGGTGTTTCTTCTCTCAAATTCTCGCTTCCCCGTGGAAAACTAAAATTTGAGAAAATCACGCCCGCGCCGTCTTGTCGCGACCCTGCCGTGCCTTTCCCGGAACGCTCAAGCCAAAGGTCGACAAACCTGCCTCCGCGCGGTAAATGAGCCGGAGCAAGATACTGGCAAGGCGCCGCGACAAAAAGGCAAAAGTCGCGGCGAAATCGTTTTTGCGGCCTCAAAAATTAAAACGTGGCTCAAAAACATGCGATGCGTTGACCCAAGACCTTCGGCGGTTGCCAGACGGGGCCAACCGTGCTTTTGCACCACCCGGCCCCGCTTATCCGCCCTTAGTAGAGTGAAACTTTGATGCCAGCCCACGACGATAAAGTCACCCATGACCAAATGGCGAATGCCATTCGCGCGCTCGCCATGGATGCGGTGGAAAAGGCGAAATCGGGTCATCCGGGTCTGCCGATGGGTACCGCTGATATCGCCACCGTGCTGTTCACCAAGGTGCTCAAATATGACGCCGCGGCGGCGAACTGGCCGGACCGCGATCGTTTTGTCCTGTCCGCCGGCCATGGCTCGATGCTGCTTTATGCGCTGCTCTATTTGACCGGCGAACCAAGCATGACCATCGCAGAACTACAACGCTTCCGGCAGCTCGGCTCGCGCACGCCGGGCCATCCCGAATACCGCCACACGCCAGGGGTGGAGGCCACGACAGGTCCGCTCGGCCAGGGGATTGCCATGGCGGTGGGGATGGCGCTTGCCGAACGTATGCTGAACGCGGAGTTCGGGCCAATCGTCGATCATCGCACCTACGTCCTCGCCTCCGATGGCGATCTCATGGAGGGCATCAGCCAGGAGGCGATCGCGATTGCCGGGCATCTTAGGCTCAACCGGCTCATCGTGTTTCATGACGAAAATCACGTATCGATCGACGGTCCTCTCTCGCTTGCCGATTCGGTCGACCAGGTGAGGCGTTTTCAAGCCTGTAATTGGAACGCCGTGCGCATCGACGGGCATGACCCGAAAGCAATCCTGCGGGCGATCCGCAAGGCGCAAAGGTCTGAACTGCCGAGCCTGATCGCCTGCAAGACGATCATCGGCTTTGGCCTGCCAACCCGAGCGGGCACGTCGAAAGCACATAGCGATGCTCCAGGGGCGGAGGAGATTGCCGGCGCCCGGCGCAACCTCCACTGGCCTTATGAGCCGTTTGTCATTCCCGACTCTATTCTGGCCGCATGGCGCAAGGCGGGCAAACGCGGAGCCGCGCATGGAAAAGCCTGGAACGCGGCCCTGACCGGTTTACCTGCGGGTAAACGCGAGGAATTCGAGCGCCGGTTGCGCGGCGATTTGCCGGCCTCGTTCGGCGAGGAGGTGATCGCCTACAAGCGCAAGCTCGCCGAGGATCGTTCGCCGATCGCCACCCGCAAGGCGTCCCAGGCAACCCTCGAAGTTCTGGCGCAATCCGTTCCCGAACTCATCACGGGCTCAGCCGACCTCACGCCTTCAAACAACACCAAGGTCGCGGCGACGCCGGAAATCGGGCCATCGTCCTACGCCGGGCGCTACGTCCATTGGGGTGTGCGCGAGCATGGCATGGCGGCGGCGGTCAATGGCATCGCGCTGCACGGTGGTTTTATTCCGTCGGGTGCGTCGTTTCTGACGTTCAGCGATTATTGCCGCCCGGCGCTGCGCCTTTCGGCCTTGATGGGAATTCGCGCGATCGAGGTTTTCACCCACGATTCGATCGGACTAGGCGAGGATGGCCCGACGCATCAGCCGGTCGAGCATCTGGCCGCGTTGCGCGCCATACCAAACATGCTTGTTTTCCGGCCCGCCGACCGAATCGAAACGCTGGAATGCTGGCAGCTCGCGCTTCAAGCGAAAACCTCGCCCTCGATCCTCACGCTGACCCGGCAGAATCTTCCCACTGTCCGCAACGAATTCAAGCCTGAGAATTTGTCCGCGGCTGGCGCCTATGAACTGGCGCCCGCGGAGGGCGGCCCCGCCAAGGTCTCGATCTTCGCGTCCGGTTCGGAAGTTTCTATCGCGCTCGATGCGCGGAGAATTTTGGCGGAGCGGGGAATTGCGACGCGTGTCGTCTCGGTACCCTGCATGAATCTTTTCTTGCAGCTGGACCGCGAACAGCGCCAAAAGATCATAGCCGATGCGCCCGTGCGCGTCGGAGTTGAAGCGGCGGTCCGTCAAGGCTGGGACGCGATCATCGGCGAAGATGGGATTTTCATCGGCATGACCGGGTTTGGCGCCAGCGCGCCCTACCAGGATGTATACAATTATTTCAACATTACGCCGGCAGCCGTCGCCGAGGCCGCGATGCGCCGTTGCAACAATTGACACATGCTACCTTAACCCCCATGCCAAGCGGGCCAGCGCGGCTCCGGCCAATCCACCCGCAGAGAAGGAGAAGCAATGGCGATTAGAGTCGCTATCAACGGATTTGGCCGCATCGGCCGCAATATCCTGCGCGCAATTGTAGAGTCAAAGCGCAAGGATATTGAGGTTGTGTTGATCAACGACCTCGGTCCGGTCGAGACCAACGCCCATTTGCTGCGCTTCGATTCCGTGCACGGCCGGTTCCCTGGCGACATCAAGGTCGTGGGCGACACGATCGATTACGGAGAGGGGCCGGTCAAGGTGACCGCGATCCGCGATCCGCGCGAATTGCCGCACAAGGAACTTGCCGTAGATATCGCGCTCGAATGCACCGGATTTTTCACCTCGAAGGACAAAGCAGCCGCGCATTTGAAGGCAGGCGCCAAGCGCGTGCTCATCTCGGCGGCAGCCGACCACGCCGATCTAACGGTGGTCTTCGGGGTCAATCACGCCAAGCTCACCAAGGATCATCTCATTGTCTCCAATGCGTCCTGCACCACCAATTGCCTGGCGCCTGTGGCCAAAATCCTGAACGACGCGATCGGCATCGAAACAGGGTTCATGACGACGATCCACTCCTATACCGGCGACCAGCCAGTGCTCGATACAATGCACAAGGACCTTTACCGGGCCCGCGCGGCCGCGCTTTCGATGATCCCTACTTCGACCGGAGCGGCGCGCGCCATCGGCCTCGTTTTGCCCGAGCTCAACGGCAAACTCGACGGCGCGGCGATCCGCGTACCGACCCCAAATGTGTCCGTCGTCGATTTCAAATTCGCCGCCAAACGCAAGACGACAGCGGACGAGATCAAGGACACGGTCAAGCGCGCCTCGCAAAATCAAATGAAGGGCGTTCTTACCTTCAACGAAAGCCCAAATGTGTCCACCGATTTCAATCACGATCCGCATTCATCGATCTTTCATATGGATCAGACGAGAGTCATGGAGGGCACATTCGTGCGTGTCCTGGCCTGGTACGACAATGAATGGGGCTTTTCGAACCGCATGGTCGACGTCGCCGCCGCCATGGGAAAATTGCTATGACGAGAACAGCGTCCATGTCGGCGTTCCGGACACTCGACGATGTGGATGTTGCCGGCAAGAAGGTCCTCGTTCGCGCCGACCTCAACGTCCCGATGGAAAATGGAAAAATCACCGACGCGACTCGCATCGACCGGATTCTCGTGAACATTCGCGAGATTTCGGAAAAAAAAGGCAAGGTAATCCTGCTGTCGCATCTTGGCCGCCCAAAGAACGGCCCGGATTCGAAGAACTCGCTAAAACCCGTCGCGGTGGAGATTGAACGCCAGCTCGGGCGCTACATAGCCTTTGCTTCCGATTGCGCGGGCCCGGTCGCAAAGAGTGCAGTCGATGCGCTGCAGGAGGGCGACGTCCTCGTGCTCGAAAATACCAGGTTCCATGCCGCCGAGACGAAGAACGATCCAGCTTTCGTCGACGCCTTGGCCGAACTCGGCGATATTTTCGTCAACGACGCTTTTTCCACCGCGCATCGCGCGCACGCCTCGACCGAAGGGGTGGCGCACAAGCTCCCGGCCTATATCGGGCGCAGCATGCAGCATGAACTCGAAATGCTGGAACGGATGCTGGCCAATCCAAAGCGTCCGCTGGCCGCGATCGTCGGCGGCGCCAAAGTCTCGACCAAATTCGAGCTTCTCGGCAACCTTATGCGGGTCGTCGAATATTTGTTCGTCGGCGGCGCCATGGCCAATACGCTTCTCGCGGCAACCGGCAAGGCGATCGGCACGTCGCTCTACGAGAAGGATTTTACCGATGTCGCCCGCCAGATTATCGCCGATGCCGAAGGAGCAAATTGCAAACTCGTGCTGCCCGTCGACGCGATTGTCGCCCCGCGGCTTGCGAATATCCGCACCAAGACCGTCGACATTGATTCGGTCGGCGAAGATCAAATGATCCTCGACATTGGGCCGCGCACCATCTCGCAGGTGGTGGGTATTCTCGCGTCGGCCAGGACACTCGTCTGGAATGGCCCCGTTGGGGCTTTCGAGACCGCGCCCTTCCATACCGGCACGATGACGATCGCCAGGGTCGCGGCGCAACTCACCGGCGTCGGCGCGTTGGATACCATCGCCGGGGGCGGCGATACGATCGCGGCGCTCAACCAGGCGGGTGTCACCCAGGACTTCACCTACGTATCGACCGCGGGCGGTGCGTTTCTCGAATGGCTCGAGGGCAAGAAATTGCCGGGCGTCGAGGCGCTCCGCTGGTCCAGCGCCGCGAGCGCATGAGATTCGGAAACCGCCCTTCTTCGCGGGACAATTTCATTTGCTGCAAAGCTGCATATCTTGATTGACTCTTAGCTTCTCTTGCTCGGTACGGGTCGGAACCTTTTTTTCGACACCCTTCGCCTATCCCGCACGTTGCGGGATAAAGGCCGTTTACGCCGGAGCAACCCTAGTCGGCATTTTCCAGCAATTGCAACTGACCTTGGCGGGTAGTGTCTCAGTTTGAATAAGGCAATCATACCGCCTCGACGTTAAAGCTAGGTGGAATTATAAGCTTCGTCGCGACAGTTTGATTGTTGCTGCTGATGCGTAGCGGGGTTTGTGACCTCTGTCACAAAACGGCCTTTGCTGCCTGAAACGCGGCCGCCGCACTTTCAAGGCGGAGTCGTAGCTCCAATGATCGCATAAAACCTATAACCATGTCGCTTTGTGGATGGTCCGATTTCCGTTGTCTTTTTGTCTTTTTGCTAATGTCAATAGCGTGCTCCAGCTTGTGCCCATGATCCCCGCGCTACACATACGATTCGTCGCGGATTTAATTTTTTTGCGCGTGTCAATCGAAAAGTAGTGGTTTCCACACTATCCATGTTAAGTTACGTGGGAAAGGTGCGCCGATGCCAACAGGCCCTCGTGG
>DATBQJ010000008.1:0-13186 GCA_036560885.1 Methylocella sp. | reverse complement strand
AGCAATATTAGGCCACGGAGCGGCGGCATTTTGCGGCTGCGTGGCGGAGTAAAACCCGGCCACTTTCGGGGCTGAGCCTTTCCGAACCGTGATTCGGAAGGGCGGCCGGAGATGTTTTCAGTGGAGACTTACGCAGCGGTTCGACGGTTTGTTTTTGTTGAAGGGAAGAGTCGGCGGGAGGCGGCACGAGTTTTCGGGTTGAGCCGGGAGACGATCGCCAAGATGTACCGCTATTCGGCGCCGCCCGGCTACGTGCGCGAGCCAAGGAACCTGAGCGGCCGAAGCTCGGGCCTCTGGTTCCGGTCATCGAGGCAGTCCTGGAGGCCGACAAGGCGGCGCCACCGAAGCAAAGGCACACGGCGAAGCGGATTTTTGAACGGCTGCGGATCGAACACAGCTTTTCTGGCGGCTATACGGTCGTAAAAGACTATGTCCGGCTGGCGCGTACGAGGGCGCGCGAGATGTTCGTGCCGCTCGCCCATCCGCCGGGACATGCGCAAGTCGATTTCGGCGAATGTATTGGCGTCATTGGCGGCGTGCGGACCAAGCTGCATGTGTTCTGCTTCGACCTGCCTCAGTCAGATGCCTGTTTCCTCAAGGCCTACCCTGCGGAGACGACGGAAGCCTTTCTCGACGGGCACGTCTCGGCGTTTGCCTTTTTTGGCGGCGTGCCGATCTCGATTTTGTATGACAATCTCAAAATCGCGGTGGCCCGTATTCTCGGGGATGGTAAGCGCCAGCGCACCCGTGCCTTTACGGAGCTCGTCAGCCATTACCTGTTTCAAGAGCGGTTTGGCCGCCCGGGGAAGGGAAACGACAAGGGGAAGGTCGAGGCCCTGGTCAAGTATTCGCGTGCCAACTTCCTCACTCCTGTGCCGCATTCTCCATCGCTCGAGGCGCTCAACGCCGCTCTGGAAGAACGCTGTCGTGCCCGCCAGAATGAATGTGCCGGCCGCCACCAGCAGACGATCGGTGAAAGGCTCGTTGCGGATCAAGCAGTCTTGCGCCCTTTGCCCGAGGCGCCGTTCGAGCCCTGCGACAAAAGCCCGGCCAAAGTCTCCTCGACCGCGCTCGTGCGCTATCGCATGAACGACTATTCCGTGCCCACCGCCTATGGCTTTCGTGACGTCCTGGTGAAGGGTTTTGTCGATCAGGTGGCGATCATCTGCGGCGCGGATGAGATCGCCCGCCATCCGCGTATCTATGATCGCGGCCAATTCGTCTTCGATCCGAAGCATTATCTGGCGCTCCTCGAGCGAAAGCCCGGCGCGCTCGACCAGGCGGCACCTTTGCAGAGCTGGACCTTGCCGGAGCCGCTTCAGCGCCTGCGGCGGCTCTTGGAGGCCCGCATGGGCAATCGCGGCAAGCGGGAGTTCATCCAGGTGCTGCGGCTGATGGAAGTCTTTCCTGAGCCGATTGTCGTTGCCGCGGCGACGGACGCCATCCACCTCGGCGCGATCAGCTTCGATGCTGTCAAGCAACTCGTCATCGCCAAAGTCGAACGTAGACCCGTAAACCTCGATCTCGGCGGCTATCCCTATTTGCCGGTAGCCAACGTGAAGACGACCTCGGCTTTCGATTATGCGGTTCTCGTTTCCGGGAGGACGGCATGATGGCATCGGCTTCTGCCGCCAGCCCGGCGCCGCCGCAAGTCTTGCTCGCGCATCATCTGCGCCAGCTTAAACTGCCGACCTTCCTGCGCGAGTATGAAAAGCTCGCCACTGAAGCCGCCCGCGAGGGTCTCGATCATGTCCGCTTCCTCTTGCGCCTCGCCGAACTCGAACTCATCGATCGTGAACGGCGCATGGTCGAGCGCCGCATCCGCGGCGCGCGCTTCCCGGCGGTGAAGAGTTTCGATACATTCGACTTCGCCGCGATCCCGTCGCTCAACAAGCCGCTCGTTCTCGAACTCGCACGCTGCGAATTTGTTGTCGCCCGCGAGAACATAATCGCTCTGGGCAACAGCGGCACGGGCAAGACGCATACATGCCTGGCGCTCGGCCTCGCCGCCTGCCAGCGCGGCTTTACTGTCTCCTTTACGACGGCGGTTGGGCTCGTCCATCAGTTGATGGAGGCGCGCGACGAGCGGCGTCTCCTGAAACTCCAGGCGCAGCTGGCCGCCGTCAAACTGCTCATCATTGACGAACTCGGCTATGTGCCGCTCTCGCAGACCGGCGCGGAATTGCTCTTTGAGATCTTCAGCCAGCGTCATGAACGCGGCTCGACCATCGTCACTTCGAACTTGCCGTTCTAGGAATGGACCAGCATCTTCGGCAGCCAGCGTCTGACCGGCGCGCTTCTCGATCGGCTGACGCATCATGTCCATATCCTGGAACTCAACGGCGAGAGCTACCGGCTGAAACAGTCGAAAGCTCGGCGGCGGCGTGACAGCCAATCCGCCGACCCCAATACCGGCAAAACCATCAGCGCCTCCTGAACGCTGCGTCCGCCCCGGCTACGAAACCCTGGCCATCTCCGCCGGGGGCGGACGCAGCACATCGAGCTTTACGTCCACGCCAAACTGGCCTGGTTTTGCTCCGCCCCAATGGCCTGGTTTTACTCCGGCGTTGACAGCTCTCGGGCGTGAGCGTCGGCCCGGAGGAAAATGATCGATGCTTGCTTTGGCCAGTTACGAGGAGCTTGATCGAGGTTCCTCCCACATCGACGGCCAGCACCTTCCTGACCGGGTACTCTGTTACAACGTCATCTCGTTGCAACAGTCTATTCTCGACGGCGAGCGGTGACATCGCAAATCGATCCTTTGTTAACGGATGGGCGATCAGCCAATGACGACCACCATTTTCCCGCTGGCCTCGTTGGCCTCCATGACGCGATGCGCCTCGCGGATTTCCCCGAAGCGAAACACGCGTGACGGCTTCGCCTTGAGCCTGCCCGACGCTACTTTCTGTGCGATTTCCTGAAGAGGCACGTCGGACAGCGGAAAACCGGGCTCGCCGAACACGAAGCTGCCGAAGAAGGTCAGGTAAACGCCGCTCGGCATTTGCAAGAGTGGGTTGAAATCCTTGATCGGCGCGAGGCCGCCCAACCAACCCGCGAGGCACGCGCGGCCTCCCCGGCGCAGCATGCGGAGGGAATCGAGGATGGTGCTGTTGCCGACAAGATCGAGCACCGCATCGAGCTGCTTGGCTTCAGCAATCCGCTGTGAAAGCTCCGGCCCCTCCGTTTCGACGCGCTCTGCGCCAAGCTTTTCCAGAAGGGCGACGCGCTCACGGCCGCGCGTGGTCGCGATGACCCGCACACCAGCGTCGACCGCCATGTTAAGCGCAGCCTGGCCGAAGGCGGACGCCGCACCTCGAATGACCAGTTTCTGTCCTCGTGCAATCCCCAAATTGCGAAAGAGGCAAGTCCAGGCGACCGCATAGGTTTCCGGGATGGCGGCCAGCTCGGCCCAAGACAGATCGGACTCGATCAGCGCGACATTAGACGCCCGCACTCTCGTGTATTCGGCATAGCTACCATTGATGGTGCGCCCGAGGCCACCCATCAGCGCTGCAACCTTGGCTCCGCTTGGGAACTCGCCGCCGGGGCAAGATTTTACCAGCCCGACGCACTCGATGCCGATCACTTTCGCCGCTTCGGCCCACTCACCTCTCCGCATATGCATCTCGGCGTGATTGATGCCGAACGCCTTGATTTCGATAACGACGTGGCCAGCCTTTGGCTCCGGGTCCGGAATCTCCTTGTATACAAGGCTGTCTAAGCCTCCGAACTTCTCCAAGACGATTGCACGCATGATAGTTCACCAGTTTGTCGACGCGGATTCAGGGTGCTAGGAATTCGACGATTGCTGCTGCGATCTCATCGGCATGGGTTTCCAGGGCGAAGTGCCCGGTGTCGAAGAAGTGGACAACCGCTCCCGGAATGTCGCGCTTAAATGCCTCCGCGCCGGGCGGCAGGAAGAACGGATCGTTCTTACCCCACACCGCCAGAAACGGCGGTTTATGTGTGCGGAAGTAGTTCTGAAAAGTCGGATAGAGCGCGACGTTGCTCTTGTAATCTCCGAACAGATCTAACTGGACCTCGTCGGCGCCTGGCCGCGCCAAATAGAAATCGTCCAGCGACCGGCCGTCGGGGGAGACCATCGCCTCGTCCGTCACGCCATGGGTGTATTGCCACCGCGTTGACTCGGGAGTGAGGAATGCGCGAAGAGCTTCTCGATTGGCTTGCGATGGATCTTGCCAATAAGCCCGGATGGGGCTCCAGCCCTCGCTCAACCCCTCCTCGTAGGCATTGCCGTTCTGGGAGATGATTGCAGCGATGCGGTCCGGATGTTTTGTGGCGATCCGGAAGCCCACCGGTGCGCCGTAATCGAAAACATAGATCGCAAAGCGATTGAAGCCGACCACTTCCGTGAAGCGATCAATGACGCCGGCGATGTTATCGAATGAGTAGATTAATTTGCTGCGCTCAGGCATCTCCGATTGGCCGAAGCCTGGCAGGTCGGGCGCAATGATGTGGAAGCGATCGGCCAGGAGCGGGATGAGATCCCGGAACATGTGGCTCGCGCTGGGGAAGCCGTGAAGCAATAGCAGCGCCGGTGCATCGACGCGCCCGGCCTCGCGATAAAAGACCTTGAGACCGTCCACATCTTCAGCGCTATACTTGTTGGCAGTCATTACGTATTCCTTCGACTGAGCGATGGAGTTAGGCACTTCATAAACTCGCTCGCTTGAGAACAGCACATTCGGATTCAATCATGCCCAATAGATCTTTCCAAGAATTGACGAAAGATCCGGCGCCTTTGTCTTGACTACACAGCGTTGACCTTCGCATGAGCTGCCGGGCCGCGGCAGACGGCCGACGATCCGGCCCTCCCAATCAGAGGGCCCGGCGGCCCTTCAAATAGCTATCCAAAGAGAGAGGCCCTGCGCCTCCGACGCCGAGCGCGAGGAGGCCCGCAATGTACAGCAAGTCGGTCTCATAACCGGGCTGACCAAAGTGCGCGCCCGCAGCGTCATAGGACATGAGCTTGATGGAGCTGAACCCGTTGGGAAGATGGACGGTGAAGATCGCAACCAGGAGCACGACAATCATCGGCACCGCGGCGACCGGTACAAAGGCGCCAGCGAGGACCAGCAGTCCGCCGACAATCTCAACGATGACGGTCGCCCAGCCCAGCAGATCCGCGAACGGCATGCCGATGGCGTGCAGAATTGCGATGAATCCGTCCGCACCTCGGGAAAGCTTTGCGTAGCCGTGCTCGACGAAGCCGAAACCGACGACCAGCCGGAGCGGCACGGCATACCAACTCGCCGGCACAGGAAGCCCGGCGACTGAAAACTCGTCGATGTAGCGCCGGAGGATCCCGGTCCCCAACAAGTTGCGTGTGATGGTGTCGAGCCAGATGCTTTGGCCCAGATCGCGCAGCATCTGTGTTGCCTTCATGGTGCCTCCTCGACTGTAACTATAGCAGTGCCGATGGCGTGCGGTTGTGGTCACTCTTATGTCAGCCGCGCGCGGCCGGTCCCTAAGGTCTTAAGAAGCTTGCCGCGGTCGTAGCGCTGTCGCAGGTAACGAATGGCTCGCTCCGTCTCCCGGTCTTTGCTGGTTCTTCCGAGCACCAGTTAAAACGCGCTCGACCGCGACTTGTTTCGTATTCTCGACGCGGCTTCGCCCCTCACGGCGGCCCTGAGATCACGATCTGAGTGCGCGACCATGGGGCCCGCCGTTAATTGCTCCGCTTCCGTTCTTTTTGGTTGCGCCGGGCGCTGTGAGCCGTTCGGAGCAACATCTCGAAGCCATCTTGAGGGTAAATCGCGGTACCGTCCTTCGGCGCACCGCTGTTACGCGAGCTGCGGCGGCACATTCGAGAAAAGGGGGCCTAGTCCTTCCGCCAAGGTCGGATGGGCGAGAATGGCATCGCGCAGGGCCATGTATGGCAAGCCTGCCAGCATAGCCGTCTGGACTGCGGCCATGACCTCGCCGGCTTCGGTGCCGATCATGGTGAAGCCAAGAATTTTATCGTCGTGTGCGGCGATAACCGCTTTCATAAACCCTTGTGTTTCGTCGATCGTATGCGTCCGAAGTACCATGTTCATCGGTAATATTGCGACCCGCACGTCGATTCCTTGACGTTTCGCCTCTCCTTCGCTCAATCCCACCCGGGCGAGCGGCGGGTCCGTAAACATGCAGTAGGGAACCAACCTGTCGCGGGTTGTGCGGTTTGCCCCCGCCAAATTGTCCCGGATGATCCGGAAATCGTCGAACGACACGTGGGTGAACTGCGGGCTGCCGGCACATTCCCCGATCGCCCAGACATCGGGCGCACTGGTCTCCAGGCGTTCGTTGACTTTAATGTAGCCACGGCCGTCCAAGTCAACCCCGGCCACCTCGAGCCCGATCCCGGTGGTGTTGGGACTGCGCCCCGCCGCGACCAGGATGTCGCTACCCTCGATCGTCTGCTCACCTGAAGGCGTGCGCACCAGAACGCTGACCTCCTTTCCCGAACGCCCCTGCACACGGCGTATCTCTGTCGCCAACAGAATGTCGATTCCTTCGTCACTGAGGATCCGCCAAATCTCGTCCGCGACGTGCGGATCCTCCCGCCCAGCGAGCTGAGGTCCATGCTCGATGATCGTCACGTGGCTACCAAAGCGGCGATATGCCTGCGCCATTTCCAGGCCGACATATCCGCCGCCGAGCACGATCAAATGGTGCGGCACATAATCGAGTTCCAGCGCCTCGATGTTTGTCAGCGGCCTTGCCGCATCGAGGCCAGGTATGCTCGGGATCGTAGCGTGCGTTCCAATATTGATGAAAACCTGCTCGCCCGCAAGCACCCGTGTCCCGCCGTCATTCAAGCGCACCTCGAGCGCTCTAGGCGCCACGAAATTCCCGGTTCCCATGATCAATTCCGCGCCGCTCGACTCGTATTGCTGCAAAACAGCGGCAACCTCAGCTTCCACCATATCGCGTTTGCGCTGGCGGACTTTGGCCATGTCGATTGGGACAGAACCCGTTTTCGCACCGAAGCTTGCGCCGTGATGCACCAAGTCGGCGACTTTCGCGCTCCAGATCTCATTCTTGCTGGGAAGGCAGTTGATGTTGGGGCAGGAGCCGCCAATCCAGCGCCGCTCCACGACGGCAGTGCGCCGCCCGGAGCGCGCCATGTGCCAGGCCAGATACATGCCGCCATTTCCACTGCCTAGGATAAGAGTTTCAATTTGTTCCGGCTGAGGCATGGTAATCTCCCCTCTCATCCATATGTGTGGTGGAAAGTGGAACCCTCAGTACATCTGCTTCAGCAAAAAGACTCATGCAGTCCCGCCGCGGGTGAAACTAATGCGCATGATGAGCATGGCTGGACTCTGCAGGCCGGTTCATCATCCGCAACATTCCAGCCCCGCCGGTCCGCAGGAAGTGCCAAACCAGCATGGCGGCGAGGGTGAGGAAGACGATGTTGAGCCACGTAGTGTAGTTCCACGTGATGTAAGCTTCGACCACCCGTGCATGGTGCTCCGCCGGGATGAGGCCGAGAGCTCCGAAACTCACCTCAACGATTAGCGCGGCTATCGCCATGGCAGCGTAAAATGTGACGAATAGGAAACCGGCCATTTTCAGCCCGTAGTACTTGCGATAAATGTTCAAGACCGGCATGACGATCAGATCGGCGAAGATGAACGCGACGACCCCGCCGAAACTGATGCCGCCGTTCCAGAGGACCGCGGCGAGCGGAATATTCCCAACCGAGCAAACGAAAGAGATGACCGCGACGAGAGGCCCGACGACGGGACCCCAGAGGGTAGCGAAAATCGGATGGCCGGTCAGGAAGAACGATTGCCAGAACGCGTGAGGCACCCACGCGGCAAGCGCTCCTGCGATTAGTAATCCCCCGGCGATGTCGAGCCAAACCGCGGCCCAATCCATCACGAAGTAGTGGCTGATCGCTGTAAAGCCACGCTCGGACGTCAGGCGCTGCCACAAAGAGCCGCCCTCGGCGACGGATATGTCCATTTCGGCATGACCTTCCATACGGCCCGCGACTCCCTTTTCGGCTTGTTCCTTCGCCCGCTCGAGAAGGTTTCGATCGAGGAAGGTTCGGAAGAGAAAGACCAGCAGGGCGACCATGATCGGCGCGCCGATGAATTCAGCCAAGGTGATCTGCCAACCCAGCAGCACGAGCATGATAATGCTGAGTTCGAGGACGAGATTGGTAGAGGCCATCTCGAAGGCCATCGCAGCGGTGAAGTTCGCGCCTTTACGGAAGATCGAGCGGGCCAGCGCCACGGCCGCGTAAGAGCATGACGACGACGCTGCCCCGAGGGCGAGAGCGGTCGCAATCGAGCGGGGCCGGTCGTCTGGCAGGAGCCTGCTCATCTCCCTATGAGAGACGATAGCCTGCACGACCGCAGATAATGTGAAACCAAGGATCAGTGGCCACAGGATTTCCCATCCCATGGCGAGAGCCATGCTGAGCGCCTGTCCTACTGCATCGATCATCCTCGCTCCCATACTTGGAGTTGCGCGAATCTGGATGATGCGCAGACTGGAGATCCTGCCGCCGCTTCGCTCAGGCTGCCATTTTGCCGCAACGTTCTCTTGGTTAACGTCTCGGCGCCGCATAAGTTCCAGTGAGGGGAAAACTGCGATCGGCGTGCATACCGTCAGATTGATCGCGCTCCTGTTTGGTCGCTTGCGCCGTCTGGGGTCTGCGTCGCTGCCGCGAGCTTCCTGAAGTTGGAGCGGGAGCTGATCGACAAGGGATTCGATTCGTAGCAATTATAAATCGCATGCTTTGTGGGCAGTATTTTCAACCGATAGCGAGCGCCAAAGCTTGGACTTGTGGGCTTCCGTTTAACTTGAACTCAAATGCTGGCATGTCGGCGACCCTAATTGCCCAAGGCTTCGTCCCCGGCGGCAAATCACCGAACAGGGCGTGGATCTGCGGCTTCCGAGGCTTGACCATTCATGTCTAGTCGCATCGAGGATTACGCGCTCATCGGTGACTGCGACACTGTCGCGCTTGACTCCAAGGACGGCTCCATCGATTAGCTCTGCTGGCCCCGCTTCGACTAGGGGCGTGTTTTGCCGCGCCAATGCCCGGCGTGGACGAGCTGATTGTCCGCCACCGGAATTTCGGCGATGAACGCCACTATGTGTGGCGCGATCGGCGTGACGTCGCCGCCGACATAGGCGTCATCAGTACTCTGAAAGAAACGATCGACGGCCCACCAGTAGTAGCCGTAGCCCGCTGTCGCCAAGACCAAAATGCCACCAAGGCCGAGCAAGGCGGCGCGCTTCAGGGATAAACGCGGCCTGGTTTTTGCCGCCGTGGTTTCGCTCCATTTTGTCTGCGCGTCCTTGATGCACTCCATCACTTAGGCGTATATGCACTCGTTTTGGCGCAACGAAAGCTCATTATCGGTGCACTAAGCCTCGCTAATTCCTCAGATCCGCCGCGAAGTCGCTGGCGACCACCGCGCGCAAAATGGCGCGAAAATCCGCCGCGCGCTTGACGCCGAAGCGATCTTCAAAGCGCGCTTGCGCCTGCACCCAGGCCTCGCGCCCGGCCTCCAGGCGCTTTTCCCCAGCTTTGGTCAGATGCAGCTCCTTGGCGCGGCCGTCGGTCGCGGATGCTTCGATCTTGATCAGGCCGTCCCGCTCAAGCGGCTGAACGTTGCGGCCGAGCGTGGTGCGGTCCATGACCATTTCCTTGGCGAGCGCATTGATCGTCATCGGGTCGAGCCGCTTGAGCTTGGCGAGAATCGAAAACTGCGTCACATGCAGCCCGACCGGCGCCAGGAACTGGTCGTAAAGCTGCGTCACGTGGCGGGCCGCCGAGCGAACCACAAAGCAATTGCAGTCTTCCGGCTTGAACGGGAGAGTGGCGGACGTCATCTGAAATCCTGGTTCTTGACAAAGGTGCATATCCCCGCATATACGAGCATATACGCCTATTGTCAACGCCCGTTATCACCCGACGACACGCAACAGAGGAGGGGCCCATGGGCAGACTAGAAGGCAGGATCGCGCTCATCACCGGCGGCGGCGGCATCGGACTTGCGACCGCAAAGCGCTTTGTCGAGGAAGGGGCCTATGTCTTCATAACTGGATGCCGCGAGGCGGAACTTAATGCGGCGGTCAGGACATCGGCAAAAATATCAAAGCCCTCAAAGGCGACGTGTCGCACCTCGGCGATCTCGACCGCGTACTTTCGGTCATCAAATAGGACAAAGGCAGGCTCGATATCGTATTCGCCAATGCCGGCGTCGCAAAATATGCCGCTCTCGGCGAGAACACCGAAGAGTTTTATGAGGGTAATTCTGGTTCCAAGTCTGTCAGCGGAAGCGAGGACGGGCGGAGTGGCATTGCCAGGGCGCCCGCCCCCGCTCATCAAACCAGATGTACAAAGTTCCTGCCTGCCCAGCCGCGCCACGAAATCCGCGCGTTGGCTGTGCGCAAGGCCCGAGAGCAAGAGAGGAGTCGACCATGAAGGTTGCAGGATCAACCGCCCTGGTGACGGGCGCCAACCGAGGCCTCGGCCTCGCCTTTGCCAAAGTGCTTGCGGAGATGGGGGCAGCGAAGGTCTATGCTGCGGCGCGCAATCCGGAAGCGGTTACCCTAATGGGCGTCGTGCCGCTGAAACTGGACGTCACCAGCGATGAAGATGCGGTCGCCGCGGCGCGTGTAGCAGGGAACATCAACCTGCTTATCAACAATGCCGGCATCGCTAGGCCCGGCGGCTTTTTCGCCGATGGGGCGGTCGAGGCCGCGCGAGAGCAGTTTGAAGTGAACTTTGTCGGGCCGCTGCGCATGGCGCGTGCCTTCGCGCCCGTCCTGGCGAAGAACGGCGGTGGCGCGATCATCAACGTGCTTTCTGTAGCAAGCTGGATGAACGGTCCGACGCTGGCGACTTATGGCGCGTCGAAATCAGCCGCATGGGCGCTGACCAACGGCCTTCGCCTCGAACTTGCACAACAGGGCACCCAGGTCGTCGCGCTGCATGCAGCTTTCATCGACACCGACCTTGCACGCAATTTCGACGCGCCGAAGAGTTCGCCCGAGGAAATCGTTCGGACGACGCTCGACGCCCTCGAACGCGGGGAAGGTCAGGTCTTGGCCGATGAGATTACGCGCCAGGTGCATCGCGGTCTATCGGCGGATCTCCCGGTCTATTTCCAGAGTACCGCCGCGCTTCGGTCGCGCGCGGGGGGCCGGACTTAGAGTCTGTCTCGAAAGTTGATTAAGGATTACAGAGCTTTCGCAACATGAATCGGTTGGAGGCGAGGCGCAGGAACATGAGGGCGCTAAGGTTGAGGTTTTCCCAATCCTTCGCCAATCTTCGGCAGCGGTTCAACCACGCGATCGTCCTTTCGACGATCCAGCGTTTTGGGAGCACAACAAAGCCCTTGGCTTGGTGCGAGCGTTTGACGATTTCAATTGTAAGAGTGGGTGGAATGTAGCGAAGCGCGGCTCAACGCGCGCGGCGTCGCTCAGATTTTTGCGTCGGCGTCTCCTTTGGTGGTTGTGGTCTCGCTTTTTTCGTTACCGCTTTGCCGTTGTGCCTTCTTGGCTGTTGCGAGCCGGTAGCTGTCACCATTCATCTCCAGGATATGAACATGATGGGTGAGGTGGTCGAGGAGCGCGCCCGTGAGCCGTTCCGAACCGAACACCAAAGTCCATTCGTCGAACGGCAGATTGGTGGTGACAATTGTTGAGCCCCGCTCATAGCGTTGGCTGAAAACCTCGAAAAGGAGCTCGGAACCAACCGCCGTAAACGGCACATAGCCCAACTCATCGACAATCAGCAGCTTGACCGTGTTGAGGTGCTTTTGCAGGGCGCGCAATCGCCGCTGAGCTTCCTGACGACGTCCGGGAAGCGCAGCAAAGCTTTTACCGAAGGATCCCAGTCCTGTGCGTCGCCGCCCGAGAAATCCTGGCTAGCGACGGCAGCTTGGTTTTTCTCGAGCCAACGCTCAGCCTGTACGATTTCCAGGGGATTGGCCGAGGCCGGCAGCAGCTGCGCCAGCAAGGCGTCTGGGTAAAGCGCGATCGGCGCCAAAAGCTTCTCTAGCTCCGCCTCGCTTAATTTTGGCGCTTGAGGCGATTGCGTTTCCGGTTGGGGTTGTTCCGATGCAGGGGCAGGCGACGGATCGATCGCGAATGAATATTGCGGAGTAAGCACCATAAGAAGGCAGGCCAGGCCGCTAACCAAATTCGTGGCGAGAGTCGTCTTGTTCTTATTGTCTATCACTCACGCCTCTGCTTTTCAAAGGACGTGCCAATAGCTTTGGCAAGGCCGCGCCCAGACTGCTCGAGACACGCGAGTGCGTCTCGGTACGAAATATTGAGAGGAGTGATGTGGTCGGAGCTGACGATCTGCACCACTCCCGATGAAGGGTCTGGTGCGCCGGGCATGAACACGGCAACGTGGTCCTCGTTGAACGCGTCGGCAAGGAACCCAAGCTGCCATCCATTCTGCATGCGCACTAGGACCGGCTTGAGGTCTTCGTTTGTCTTTCCCTCCAACCCTGCCAAGCGATCCGTGTATTTACGAAGCGCGACGTAGGGAGGTAGTTTGTTCAGGACCTTGTCTTCAAGGAACGATGCTGCGTCCTTTTTGATTTTAAAAGAACGCACGAAAAGCCCAGCGGTGAAGGCCACTAGAACAACCAAAAAAGTCCCGATGACATAAACGGCGAGAACCGCCTCGCCTTTTGAAATTGGCAGCTTTTCCGCGAGTGGCGTCGCGGAATCGACAGCCATCTTCCCCGCCTTGATGACAACGAGGAAGACCGCAGCGAAGGGAAGCAAGAAGATAGCGCCACCCACCACCGTCGTTTTCATAAAGTCGAAAATTTGCCTCATGACTCCCTGAGTGCTTGGCGAAACCTGCTTTGCCTTATAAACGCAAACCGCATGCCGCGAGCGAGCGCGCCCTCAAGGAGCGCTGCAGCGAAAGGATGATGCTTTCAAGCAAACCGCGGCCGAGGGGGGTCTCGGCCGCGTCTCGATTAAGCTCCCAGTATTGTTCGATAGACTCTATTGCACGAAACCTCGCGCGTGGCCACCGGAGACCCTGCATGAACAGCCAGTTCCAAGCCAACCCGGCTCACGGAGTAAGCACGTCTTTATGGAAGTCGCGCAATAATCTCCGGGGCCCGCCACGCCGCCTGACACTGGGGAGCTTCCCGCGCCGGAGACCGCCACGCTTCGGCCGGTCATC
>DATBQJ010000007.1:0-15103 GCA_036560885.1 Methylocella sp. | reverse complement strand
AGCCGCTCTGAGCAAATCAATGCATGACCATTGGGGTCTATATCTGAGCGAGGGGATCGTATTAATCCTGCTCGGGTTTGCCGCGATCATCTTTCCGTTCATTGCGGGCATCGTCGCCACTGTCTTCTTGGGATGGTTGTTTCTCATCGCGGGGATCGTGGGCCTCGTCTCTACATTCAGAGGGCGGCAGGCTCCGGGATTTGGGTCGTCGTTGCTTTCGGCGCTGGTGGCCTTGGCAGCCGGCATCGTATTACTTTGGAACCCGCTTCAAAATCTGGTCACGGTACCTAATGGTCTGGTCATCCTTACCTATGTGCTGATCGCTTATTTTATTGTCGACGGTATTTTGATGATCATCCTCGCCATCGCCCATCGCCGTGAGCTGTCGGGCAAATGGGAGTGGATTTTGA
Organism: Methylocella sp.; assembly: GCA_036560885.1. Lineage (GTDB taxonomy): Bacteria > Pseudomonadota > Alphaproteobacteria > Rhizobiales > Beijerinckiaceae > Methylocapsa. Next base: position 14,693 of record DATBQJ010000007.1, on the reverse strand, counting down.
TAAACGGTGTCGTTGATTTGATCCTCGCGGGTATCATCATCTCCGGCTTGCCTGGGACGCTCTTCTGGGCACTCGGCCTGCTCGTTGGCATCGACATGGTGTTCGGCGGTGCCTCCCTCATCGCCATCGCGTTGGAGGCGCGCAAGGAGGCGGCTTTTACGTGACAAGGACTTTGCCGCTCATCCCGCAAAGCCGGCGACCGTCAGATAGAGGCCGAGCGCCGGTAATTGCAGTGGCAAAGTAATATCGCCGCTCGAAATGCAGCGCCTCGTAAAATTGGACCGATTTTTTTTGCGGCGTATCTAGCCTGGCGACGCGGCGCAACGCGACCAGCCAGCCAATCAAAGTGACGACGATGGTCACCAGCGCGCCGCCGCTCCAGAAGTTATGGCCGAGAATGGCCACTCAACCCGTTTCAAAAGCCCCGTCTGACCTCCTACTAAGGCGTCTCGCCCAGGCCAATGCCGTGACGAATCAGGCCACACCATCCGCTCAGCGCCGCTTCATGGCCGGTACTGGTCGTCACTCACATGTTCCATCCAATCGACGGCATTGCCGTCGAGCCGTTCCTGGATGGCGATATGGGTCATCGCTGTGGTTGGCGTGGCCCCGTGCCAGTGCTTCTCGCCCGGCGAGAACCAGACCACATCGCCTGGCCGGATTTCTTCAATCGGTCCGCCCTCGCGTTGGACCCAGCCGCAGCCGGCCGTGACGATCAGGGTTTGACCGAGCGGATGCGTGTGCCATGCCGTGCGCGCGCCGGACTCGAATGTGACACTCGCGCCGGTAACACGCGCCGGATCGGGCGCGCTGAATAGCGGATCGACCTGCACTTTTCCAGTGAAATATTCTGACGGTCCTTGGCCAGAGGGCTGTGAGCCCATTCGTTTGATTTCCACAAAATCCACCGTCATTGTTGGACGAGGGAACACCCAAATTGTCATGAACGATGCCGCTGTAGGCTTAATTTTCAGATCCGGTGCGCTTGATGGTGCGCACCAAGCTTTTCGAAACTGGTCAATTCGCCCCAACCTTCAAACGGGCTCAGCCTCTGTCGCGCCAGTGAAGTTAAGCTCGGGTTGCGCGAGCAGCACGCATCGCTCACCGGCAAATCGTATGTGGCAGATTGACCAAGGTGTTTCCGTTCGAAATCGTCACATATTGCGTCCAGCAAACGGGCATATACTCAGGTTGGCCTACGGGCGCATACTCAGTTGGGCCAAATGGAGGATATCCATAGGGTGCCCGCCCCGCGAGGGCTAGACCTGAAAGACCGAACTGTCCGAAGGCAACTGCAGCGTTGGCGCTTGCAGAGTTGTCGAGAGCCTCAGCAGATGCGAAGGTGAGGGCTATGCCGGTTAACGCTAATAGTGCAATTCTAATCATTGCGCGTCCCTGCGTTCTCATCGTGCTTTCCAACGCGTCTAATCATTGCGCGTCCCTGCGTTCTCATCGTGCTTTCCAACGCGCCTCTATGCTCCCGGATCCGAACGGGGCCGACGCGCCTGAACGGCACGCTACGGTACTCACTTATTATGAAACGCCGGCGCGTTCGATCCGTTCCCGGTATCGATGCGCCATATCGTGGTCGCCGGTGAACGCCTGCTTGGACTGGCAATCGGCCCGTTGCCGCCATATTTGAAAGGGGCTGGCAATAGGACTAAAAGGCCATGGGAATTCTTGCGAAACCGGACCTTCCAGCAGGTGCAAACCCAGACTGGACAATTCCGCAGAGGTTTGAGCGCTACAGCGAGGCCGAGCACCGGACCTGGACGACGCTCTATGAGCGCCAGGCGGCCATACTGCCGGGACGCGCCTGCGACGCTTTTCTGCATGGGCTCGACGCGCTCGATCTGCACGGTCAAGGCATCCCTGATTTCGCACAGTTGAACAAAAAGCTTTCAGAGCTCACCGGGTGGCGGATCGTGGCGGTGCCAGGCCTCGTGCCGGATGCGGTGTTCTTCGACCATCTCGCCAACCGACGCTTTCCGTCCGGAAATTTCATCCGCAGTGCAAACGAGCTCGACTATTTGGAACTGCCGGATGTATTTCACGATGTGTTCGGCCATGTGCCCATGCTGACCGATCCGGTCTTCGCCGACTACATGCAGGCCTACGGGAAGGGGGGGCTTCGCGCTTTGTCGCTCGGGAGCCTTGCCAATCTCGCGAGGCTCTATTGGTACACGGTCGAGTTCGGGCTCCTGGAAACGCCCGAAGGCTTGCGGATCTATGGCGCGGGCATTGTGTCGTCGAAAACCGAAACGGTCTTCGCGCTCGACTCTGATTCGCCCAACCGACTCGGTTTCGACCTCGAACGGGTGATGCGCACGCTCTATCGCATCGACGATTTTCAGCAGGTCTATTTCGTCATTCCCTCGCTCGAATATTTGCTCGATGTCACGACGGGGACCGATTTCGGTCCCCTCTACGCCAAAATCGCAAAGATGCCCGATATTCCGATCGCGGCAATCGAACCGACTGATAAGATTTTCGCACGAGGCACACAAGACTATGCCAGGAGCGGTGGGCGCTTGCGCCAAGGCGCGGCCTAGCGGCAGGTCGTTTCGCGAGGAGGAAGAGCAATGCGGGACAAGGTTTTGGTTGTCACCGGTGGCTTCGGCGTGCTTGGGCACGCGGTGGCGGAGGCAGCGCTCGCAGCGGGAGCCTATGTGGCTCTCCCCGGCCGCGAACAAGAGAGTAAAATTCCCGTGGGAGACCGGCTTCTGTTGCTTGGCGGGGTGGATTTGACGGATTTTTCCGCCGCCAAGCAAGCCTGCGACACTATTGCCGCACGCTTCGGCCGCATCGATGGCCTGGCCAATATCGCGGGCGGCTTTCGCTGGCAAACAGTCGGCGACGGGGATCTCGCCGGATGGACCGATCTCTTCGCGATGAATCTCGTGACCGCCGTCACGGCAACCAAGGCGGCTCTGCCCTACCTGCGCGCAACGCAGGGCGCCATCGTCAATGTGGGGTCGGCTCCCGCAAAAAAGGCCGGCGCGGGAATGGGCGCCTATGCGGCATCCAAGGCTGGCGTGCTGCGGCTGACCGAAAGCCTCGCCGAGGAGGAGAAGAACGCCGGCGTGCGCGTCAACGCGGTGCTGCCGACGATCATCGATACGCCGCGCAACCGCGCCGAGATGCCGAAGGCCGATTTTTCACGCTGGGTGAAGCCGGAAGATATCGCCAAGGCCATTTTGTTTCTTCTGTCCAACGAGGCCACGGCTATCACCGGCGCGGAGCTTCTGATTTCCGGGCGCACATAATCACGGGGCGGATTTGGCGGCTCTCAGCGGCAAGCGATGGCTGTCCTTGAGCGTCGATAACACGATTGACGATTTGACGTGCGAAACGCTGGTCTGCGGCAGGATCAAATCGTTGATGATTTTGGCAAGGCCGCTTAAGTCCGGGGCAGCCACCTTCAGCAGATAATCGGCGTCGCCGGTCAGCGCATAAGCCTCCTGTATCTCCTCGACGCCATTTACGAAATCTCTGAATTTTTTAGCATTTTCCTTGGAATGGGGAGATAGAGTGACTTGAACGAGTGCGAGAAGGCCGATCCCTAGGCGTGCAGCGTTAAGACGCGCGGAATAGCCCTCGATGACGCCGGTTTCCTCAAGCCTCATGCGGCGGCGGGAACATTGCGATGCGGAGAGGCCGACCTTCTCGCCAAGCTCGGCATTGGTGAGGCGCCCATCGGCCTCGAGAGCGGCAAGGAGCTTGAGGTCAAAATTATCGAGCGCGCACAACTCTTGCGGTTCTGGCATTTCTCACACGATCCGTGCATTTTTTAGCAAAATCCCATTCTTTATACACCCATCTCCCGCAAATTTCGCGCTATCCTACTCGGGTAAGATGGAGGACAATATGGGCCCGTTTCCGCACGATGCGCCGCCGGCCACGATCAGCGCCGAAAATCCCGCCGGGACCGATGGCTTTGAATTCGTGGAGTTCGCCCACCCCAACCCGGACGCGCTCAGGACGCTGTTCGAGCAGATGGGTTTCGCACTCGTTGCGCGGCACAAATCCCGCGCCATCGATCTCTACCGCCAGGGCGGCGTCAACTACATTCTCAACGGCGACCAGACAAGCTTTGGCGGCAGATTCGTCGATCTGCACGGACCCTGCGCGCCCGCGATGGCTTGGCGCGTCGTCGATGCCAGGAACGCTTTTGCGCATGCGTTGGAGCGAGGCGCCGAGCCCTATAAGGGCGAAGCGGGTACCAAGACCATTGACGCTCCGGCAATCCTTGGCATCGGCGGCAGCCTGATCTATTTCATCGACACTTTTGGTGCCAAGGGTTCGCCCTATGATTCCGAATTCGACTGGGTCGGCGAGCGCGACTACACGCCAGACGGTTGCGGCATCGACTATATCGATCATTTGACCAACAATGTGTTTCGCGGCGCCATGGACCGCTGGTATCAGTTCTACAAGAATCTCTTCAACTTCCGTCAGATCCGCTATTTCGACATCGCCGGAAAGGTGACTGGTCTTTATTCCCGCGCATTGACCAGCCCCTGCGGAAAGATCCGGATTCCGTTGAACGAATCCGCCGACGACAAGAGCCAGATCGAGGAATATCTGCATCAATATAGGGGCGAAGGCATTCAGCACATCGCCTGCGGCTGCAAGGATATCTACGCCAGCGTGAAGCGCTTGGCGGCGCGGGGACTCGCCTTCATGCCGCCGCCGCCCGATACCTATTACGGCAGGATCGCCGGGCGGCTGCCAGGCCATGGCGAACCGCTGGAAGCCTTGCGGGCGAGCGGCATACTCATCGATGGCGAAGTTGTCGAAGGCGGCAAGCCAAAGCTGCTACTGCAGATTTTCTCCAAGACGGTGATTGGCCCGATTTTTTTCGAGTTTATCGAACGCAAGGGCGACGAAGGTTTTGGCGAAGGCAATTTCCGGGCGCTTTTCGAATCGATCGAGGCGGACCAGATCGAGCGCGGCGTGCTCGCCGCGTGAAACAAGACACCCGCGCGATTTAAAGCGTGAGCTATTCCAGATCTTACAATTGAACTGATCCGGTGCAATGCCATAACACGGAACACTAAGGCGGCTGCTTCCGTTCCCAATTCGGGTTCATCGGTCTCCCGGATAACCTTACGCCGGTTACTGGCGCGGCAGCGTCCTAAAGGAGCACGCGATGTGCGGTCCTGATAGCGGAGATCCACTGCGGCCACTCTCGAAACGCCCAATCTTTCAAAGCTTTTTTGGCGGGGTATCCGCCTCAATTCTTTTTGCCACCGCGCCGGGGTTACTTGGAACGGCGCTGGCCCAAGCGGCAAAGCCGAATATTATTTTTATCATGGGCGACGACGTCGGCTGGTTCAATATCGGCGCCTACCATCAAGGTATTATGGCCGGCAAAACTCCAAATCTCGACCAATTGGCGGCCGAGGGCATGCGATTCACCGACTATTATGCAGAACCGAGCTGCACCGCCGGCCGCGCCAATTTCATCACCGGGGAATTGCCGCTTCGCACCGGCCTGACGACCGTCGGCCAGGCCGGCGCCGATATCGGCATGCCCGCGGAGGCACCGACCATCGCCACAGCGTTGAAGGCGATGGGCTACGCCACCGGGCAATTCGGCAAAAATCACTTGGGTGACCTCAACAAATACCTCCCCACCGTGCATGGTTTCGATGAGTTTTTCGGGTATCTCTACCACCTCGATGCGATGGAAGACCCGTTCTGGCATTCCTATCCGCCGGAGCTTGTCAAGGAAGTCGGCCCGCGCAACCTTTTGCACACATTCGCGACCAACGTGGACGATCCGGCTGTCGAACCGCGCTGGGGCAAGATCGGCAAGCAAAAAATCGAGGACGCCGGGCCCTTGCCGCCGCATCCTATCGAAGGCATCCAATATAATATGGAGACCATCGACGACGCGATACTCGGCTTCACTTTTAAATTCATTGACAAGGCGGTGCAGCAGAAGAAACCGTTCTTCGTCTGGCTTAATCCCACCAGAATGCACATAATCACGCATCTCTCGCCGAAATACCAGGCGACTGAGACGCCCGAGAATGGTTATTACACTGAAGAAAGCGGCATGATGCAGCTCGACGACATCGTCGGCAACGTACTGAAAAAGCTGAAGGATCTTGGATTAGACAAAAATACGATCGTCGTCTTCTCGACTGACAATGGCGGTGAGAATTTTACCTGGCCGGACGGCGGCAACACACCCTTTGCCGGGGGCAAGGGAACGGTTCTGGATGGCGGGATGCGGGTTCCCATGATCGTGCGATGGCCAGATCGTGTGCCGTCCGGAAAGGTGGAGAATGGGATCATGTCCGGCCTCGACTGGTTTCCGACGTTTACCTCGCTCGCCGGAGATCCGAACATCGTATCCGAGTTAAAGCAGGGCAAAAAGCTCGGCGATAGCAACTACAAGGTTCATCTCGATGGCTACGACCAAACGAACTTGCTGACCGGGAAAGGCCCGTCCAACCGCCACGAGATTTTCTATTTCGCCGAAGGCACGCTTGGCGCGGTTCGAATCGACGACTACAAATATCGATTCATCGATCAACCCAACGGCTGGCTCGGCGGCACCGTAAAGCTCGATTGGCCCATCATCGTCAATCTGCGGCTCGATCCTTTCGAGCGGCTGGGCATGCCGACTGCGGCTGGGGGCTCACTCTCCTATTATGATTTCTTCGTGCACGAGTTCTGGCGCTTCGTCTATGTCCAGAAGGAGGTCGGCGAATATGCCCAAACCTTCATCGAATTTCCGCCGATGCAGAAAGGCGCAAGCTTCAACATGGAGGCGGTGAAGGAGCAAATCGCGGCCGCGCAAAAACGGTTCCATTCTCAGTGACTCCGTTGGCTTCGGCATGGCGGCGCTGCGCCGCGATGTCGCGCCGAGCGTTATTGAGACCGGCCGGGCTCGCCGTCGACGGGACCAGGATTTCGTGCCCACGGAGTCGTTTGACCTGCCGCTAGCACTACGGTCACCGTAACCCTCGTGCCCAGAGACATTCCGCATAAATTGCGGTGGTGATGAGCGCGGCGCGCCACCCCAGCCAGCCGGCGGCAGGCGTTGTGTAGGCGCGCGGTCAATAAATTGCGGCGGTTGCTCCGTGACGGGTCTGAAATGCATCACCATAGGATTGCGGCTCAGCAAATCATCCCGGCTCAAGGAGTTGATCCCCTGGCGATTTCCGTATATAATGAAAAACCGATCTAATCGCAGGAGATTTACCATCCGCTTTGACGCATTCTTGATTGTTTTGTACATCATCACAAGTTCGATAAGGGGTATTTTATGAAATTGCTATCGATCGCTGCAAGGATACTAGCAACTGCGGCTATCCTTCAGGGCACTTCGATCGCCGCGCTCGCCCAATCTGGGGCGGCAATCTTGACCCACCATAACGATATAGGGCGAACTGGCTGGAATTTTTCTGAGACAATACTAACTCCTGATAGTATTGTGTCTACAACTAACGATTTTGGTGTGATCGCTACAGTCAATAATCTTGACAACACAGTCATTGGGCAACCACTCGTCGTACCGAATGTACAAATTACCTGTCCGCCAAGTCAGACAATTGTTACGTGTCAAGCAGGTCTGTCAGGTGTGTTTAACGTCGTCTATGTGGTAACGGTCGCCAACACCGTTTATGCAATCAACGCGAACAACGGACAAATTCTCCTCCAACGAAATTTTGGCGTCCCGGGAGATTGCGGTGGAATTAATTCTACGCCCGTGATCGATCCGGCGAAAGGTGCGTTGTATGTTATAACCCATACCATAGAATCCAATGAACAACCGAGTACACTTCACGCGCTCAATGTGGGAACCTTGACAGATATCGTCACGCCTTATGTTATTTCGGCCACGAATACTTTTCAAACGTTGACAGATGGTACAATTTATAGATTTATTGCTCGACCAACTTGCCTGCGGTCGGCATTGCTCTTGGTTGGCGGCAAAATTTACGCAGGATTCCGCGGTAATGAATTTTTGAAGGGAACGCTCCTCCAAAGCGGGCCAACCCGAGGTTGGCTTTTGGGGTGGACCGCGTCCACTCTTGCGCCGCTCACTCCCCTTTTGACCAATGGGGAAGCCACCGCGGCAACCGGCATGTTCTTGACCTCGATCTGGATGTCCGGTTCCGGCATCGCGTCGGATGGGACAAACCTTTATTTTACGACTGGAAACTCCGATTCTAGCGGTACCTCCTACGATCCCGTCAATAACATCGAGGAGAGTGTGATTAAGGTCAGCTCGAATCTAACTATTGCAAGCATATTTACGCCATCGAACTTCGCCGCCTTGGATGCAGCAGACAAGGATCTAGGTTCGGGGGGAGTTCTCGTCATTCCGCGTTCTCCGCTCGTTGTCGCCGCGGGCAAAGATGGGAGAATGTTTCTTCTCAGTAGCGCTAGTCTGGGCGGTTACACGCCTGGAGGTCCTGATCACGTCCTCGATATGCACAACATCGGCGAATGTTGGTGCGCGCCTTCCTACTTCGCCGGCCAGGATGGGGTCGGGCGTGTGGTGAGCAGTGGCGGTAACACCGTCATGACCTGGAAAATTATGCAATCCGGTTCTCCGTCCACACCTCATTTCGTCCAGGACGGTGCTGGGCAAATAGCGGCGACCAATCAAGACCCAGGTTTCTTCACCTCGGTTTCCTCCAACGGAACCGCGGCAAATCATTCCTCGATCATTTGGGCGGTTGGGCGTCCGGCTGTTGGTTCTACTTCGGTCACGCTTTATGCGTTCGACGCCACGCCGGTAGCCGGAACACTGCCATTGCTAGGTCAGTATCCCGCGGGAACATGGACTTTGGACACCAACGCGAATATCGTCCCGGTGGTCTCTAATGGAAAGGTCTATGTCGCCAGCAGCGGCGGCACCGACGCCGGGACGCTGACCATCTTCGGATTTAGACATTAATCCAAAGTGTACCCCTGAACCGGCTAACCGCTGCGCTTTGCAACGGGCGCAAAGGTGTAGCGGTGCTATCCGGCCGTCTCTATACCGCCGGTTGGGATGGAGCGGCTGAATGGCTCCGCCGCGCTACCGGCAGCGCAAACAGCCGGCATTTAAATTTCCATGTTAAGACCGCGACCGATATGGGCTACGCTTTCCTATATAAAAGGTTCGCACTCTCAGCGAGCTAGAATACCGCTTTAGGGAATGCTTGCCGCGGTGAATTGGCAGCTAAAGGTCTCCCCATGACACTTCGCTACATGCCTGGCTTCGGCAACGACTTTGAAACCGAGGCGCTGCCGGGCGCCTTGCCGCAAGGGCAGAACTCGCCGCAGCGCTGCCCCTATGGGCTTTACGCCGAACAATTGTCGGGCACCGCCTTTACCGCGCCGCATGGCGCCAATGCGCGCTCCTGGCTCTACCGGATGCGCCCCTCCGTCAAGCATGTGGGGCGCTTCGCCCGCATCGATGTTCCGTTCTGGAAAACCGCGCCGCATATCGTCAAGCATGGCTTGCCGCTTGGGCAATTGCGCTGGGACCCTGTACCCATTCCCAATGAACCCTTGACCTTCGTGACCGGCATGCGGACCATGACGGCCGCGGGCGATGTTTACACCCAAACCGGCATGGCGGCGCATGTCTTCCTTGTGACGCAGAACATGGAAGACGATTATTTTATGAATGCCGACGGCGAATTGCTGATCGTGCCGCAAATTGGCGTCTTGGATATCGCGACCGAGCTCGGCCGCCTCGCCATCGCGCCAGGCGATATTGCCGTCATTCCGCGCGGGATGAAGTTTAAAGTTGGCCTCGAAGGCGATTCCGCGCGAGGATACGTGTGCGAGAATTACGGCGCAAGGTTCACTCTGCCCTCGCGCGGACCAATCGGGGCCAATTGCCTCGCCAATTCGCGGGACTTCAAGACGCCAGTCGCAAGTTACGAAGACAAGGAAATGCCCTGCCGTCTCACGTTAAAATGGTGCGGCGGTTTTCGTGTCAGCGAAATCGGCTATTCGCCGCTCGATGTCGTGGCTTGGCACGGCAATTACGCGCCCTACAAATATGATCTTCGGACCTTTGCGCCAGTCGGCGCAATTCTATTCGATCACCCAGATCCTTCCATCTTCACGGTGCTCACCGCGCCATCCGGCGAGGCCGGCACTGCCAATGTCGATTTCGTGATTTTTCCGGAGCGCTGGCAGGTCGCCGAACATTCGTTCCGGCCGCCCTGGTATCACATGAACATCATGAGCGAGTTCATGGGCCTGATCTTTGGCCAGTATGACGCCAAGGCGAAAGGCTTCGCGCCGGGCGGGATATCGCTGCACAATAGCATGTTGCCGCATGGGCCAGACAGCGAAGCGTTTGACAAAGCGAGTGCCGCCGAATTGACACCCCAAAAACTCGAAAATACCCTAGCCTTCATGTTTGAGACGCGCTATCCGCAACAGGTGACGGAATATGCAGCCAAGCTCCCCACTTTGCAAAGCGATTACGCCGATTGCTGGCGGGGTTTGGAAAAGCGCTTCGATCCAAACCGCCCCTAATGACCAACGCCGTGAGGGAGGCGGATGAAGCTCGCCACGCTCAAAGATGGCAGCCGCGATGGGCGGCTCGTCGTGGTGTCGCGCGATCTCGCTCACGCCACGGACGCGCGGGGCATCGCGAACACCCTGCAGCACGCGCTCGACGATTGGACGCGGCTTGCCCCAAAGCTCGAAGCTCTTGCCGCGTCGCTTGAAACCGGCTCGGTGCCCCGCGAGCGGTTCCGCGAGCACGACACGCTCGCGCCACTGCCACGCGCGTTCCAATGGATCGACGGCTCCGCCTATTTGAATCATGTGGAGCTCGTACGCAAAGCGCGCGGTGCCGCAATGCCACCAGATCTCTATACCGATCCTTTGCTTTACCAGGGCGGGTCCGATGCCTTTCTTGCGCCCCGCGAACCGATTAGTATGGCGGAGGAAGGTTTCGGTATCGATTTCGAGGGGGAAGTCGCGGCCATCATCACCGATGTCGCGATGGGTGCGAGCGTGGCCGAAGCCGCCGCGGCAATCGTGCTGATCGTGCTTGTCAACGATGTTTCCTTGCGCAACCTCATCCCGGCGGAACTCGCCAAAGGTTTTGGCTTCTTCCAATCGAAGCCATCCTCGGCCTTTTCGCCAGTTGTGGTCACGCCAGATGAGCTCGGCGGAGCTTGGGATGGCGGGCGCTTGCATCTTCCCTTGCTCGTCAGCCTCAATGGCAAGCCGTTCGGGCGGGCGGATGCCGGCACCGGCATGCATTTCGACTTTCCGGCCTTGATCGCGCACGCGGCCAGGACAAGGCCTTTGCGCGCGGGCACCATCGTCGGCTCCGGCACCGTATCCAACAAAGGCGCGGACGGCGGTCCCGCCCGCCCCATCGCGGACGGCGGAGTTGGCTACTCCTGCCTTGCGGAGGCGCGAATGATCGAGACTATTCGCGACGGCACCCCGAAGACGCCGTTCATGCACTTCGGCGATACGGTGCGTATCGAAATGAAGAGTTCCAGCGGCCAATCGATTTTCGGCGCCATCGAACAAACGGTCGAACCTTATGCAAGACCCCCTGCCTGAGCCGGTTCTCTACGGATATTGGCGATCGAGCGCCGCTTACCGGGTGCGGATCGCTTTGAGCTTTAAGCAGATTACGGCGAGGCAAGTCTCCGTGCAGCTGCAATCGGGCGAGCAGAGGACCGACGAACATCGCGCGCGAAACCCTGCCGGTCTCATCCCGGTATGGCGGGAGGCGGACGGGTTTACGCTCGCGCAGTCGCTTGCCATCATCGAATATCTCGATGAAATTTACCCCGATCCGCCCTTGTTGCCGATTGATCCCAGGCAGAAGGCGCTTTGCCGCGAGATCGCCTTCGCGATCGCTTGCGACATCCATCCGATCGGCAATTTGCGGGTGCTTGAAAAACTCGCCGCGGATCATGGCGCCAGCGCCGGCGCCTGGGCGCCCTGGAACCGGCACTGGATCGGGATAGGGTTTCGCGCGATCGAAGCACGCCTCGCCGCCATCGCCGGACGCCATGCCGTGGGAGACGAGATTACGCTCGCCGACATTTGCCTTGTGCCCCAGGTCTATAACGCACGGCGCGCCGGCCTCGATTTGGCGCCCTATCCGCGTATTGTCGCGGCCGACGCGGCGGCCCGCGAGCTGCCTGCCTTCGCGGCGGCGGCGCCCGAAGCTCAGCCCGATGCTCCGTAGCGTCCTTGGCCGCGCTACAAGGAAGAGGTGACGATCTTGAAACTGAAATTGCTTCCGCGAAGGCCTTCCATGTACCCCATGGTTAAGGCACCGCCAGCCTTGCCTTTTCCATCATCGCGACGAAGCGGGCAAATAAATAATGGCTGTCGCGCGGGCCGGGCGACGCCTCGGGATGGTGCTGCACCGAAAACGCCGGGCGATCGGTCATTTCGAGACCGCAATTCGAACCGTCGAACAGCGAACGGTGCGTTTCCCGCGCATTGGCGGGCAGACTTTTCGCATCGACCGCGAAACCATGGTTCATCGACACGATCTCGACCTTGCCGGTGGTAAAGTCCTGCACCGGGTGATTAGCGCCATGGTGGCCCTGGTGCATTTTTAAGGTTTTCGCGCCGATCGCGAGCGCAAGCATCTGATGGCCAAGGCAAATCCCGAAGGTTGGGACCGCCCTTTCGAGGAGTGTCTCGATGACCGGAACCGCATATTTCCCGGTCTCGGCCGGATCGCCCGGACCGTTTGAAAGAAAAACGCCATCCGGCTTCATCGCCAGGATCTCTTCCGCGGCTGTCTGCGCCGGCACAACGGTGACCGTGCAGCCGGCCTCGGTCAGAAGCCGCAGGATATTGCGTTTGATCCCGTAATCGACGGCAACAACCTTGTATTTCCCTGGCCCGGCGGCACGAAAACCTTGTCCTGGCACCCATTCCCCTTCCGTCCAGCCGTAGCGCTGCGCGGCGGTGACCTCCGGCACGAGGTCCATGCCTTCGAGGCCCGGCCATTCCCGTGCCATGGCGCGGAGGCCATCGATGTCGAAATCGCCGTCTGGCGAATGGGCGATGACCGCGTTCGGCATGCCGTTCTCGCGAATGAACGCGGTGAGCGCACGCGTATCGAGGCCATAAAAGCCAATGATTCCGCGGCTTTTCAGCCATGCATTGAAATCGCCCTTGGCCCGGTGATTGGACGGACCCGTGACCGGCGCATGAACGACGACGCCGCGCACTGCGGCGCTCGCCGCGAGATTGCTGGTCTCGATATCCTCGTCGTTGGCTCCGGTATTTCCGATGTGAGGAAAGGTGAAGGTGACGATCTGCCCGGCATAGGATGGATCGGTGAGGATTTCTTGATACCCCGTCATCGCCGTGTTGAAACAGATTTCGCCGACGGCCGCGCCCGTGGCGCCGAGCCCAAACCCTTTGAGGACCATGCCATTCGCCAAAACGAGGAGGGCGGTCGCGCGGGGCTCCCGCCAAAATGGAATAGTTTGCCCTTTCTCGCTGGTCATGCTCTCTAAATCCGCTCCTCGCATTTCGATAAAGCGGCTCCTTGCCGCCGTCAATTCCCATGTACTGACAAGACGCTCCTGGGCCGCGGTAACCGCACGGCGGCGAAAGTGAAGAAAAAGGGTGAAGCGACGATTCTCCAGTAAGGTTAAGTTACCAATCGCAACACAACCGAGGAAACACGATGACCAACGAGATGAACTTTCGCGTGCTCTCGGAGCAGAACCTCGGCGATGGAGCTTGAAGTTGGCGCGAGGACCGGCGCCGGCCATGGCAAGCGCTCCGCCCGGGGGCTCACCCAACGCAACGTCTATTACGATCGCGATTGGGAGACCCGTGGCGGCGCGGAAACCACACGAAGAAGAGGCGGCTGGGAGGCTGATACTTCGCCTGACTACCGGAGAGATCGAAAAGTATCCGCAAGCAAATCACGGTCCCATCCCAAGGCTTGCGTTCCGCCGAACACGTTCGTTCCGGATCGCTCCTGCGAAGCCCGCCTTTAATTAGTGCTGCGTTCAGCTTCGGCCGGCCCGACTCGCATGGAATCATCGTTGCGATAAAAACCGATGGATCGTTTTTGGCGTCCTGGCCTTAATATTGTCGATCCAAATTAAACAAACCAACCTATCCCTTGCCAAACTCCAGCATTCAAATCCCGGGAGTTTCGAATCTGATTCGTGGGCGGTTGAAAATACCAAACTCTCGAAATGCCCAAATGGAGTTCATCCTGCTTTGCTGGCGGCGTGCCGCGCTCGAATTGTCCGCCGAGCGTTATCTTCTCGATCCCGCTACGAGCACAGTTGCGGCGTGGCCCGCCGCGCATTATGGTCCGGCCGCCGCGGGCGGCAGCCTGGGATAAGAAGCGGCATTGGGGCGTCGCCAAGCGGTAAGGCAGCGGATTTTGATTCCGCCATACGGAGGTTCGAATCCTCCCGCCCCAGCCAGTTATTAACTAATTGATATTGCTATAGTTATTGTCTTTTTAGGAAGCCTATTTTTGCCCGTATTTACGGGGGTTACCGGTCCCGCGCTCCAGTGCGATTTGCGGCAGAGACGGTTTTACGCGCAATTTCAGTCGCACCGTCACGAAAATCTCTCCGGGGCCATTTCGTGGTTGACTCTTTTTGCCGGCGGAGCAGCACGCCAGGTGAATTCAAAGCGATTGCGCGTGGCGCCAAGGCGGGCGCACGAAACTTTACAAGGCGGTGGATCGGCGA
>DATBQJ010000006.1:0-3658 GCA_036560885.1 Methylocella sp. | reverse complement strand
ATGGTCCCCGAGCTTCAGCACTTCACTATCTTCGATACAGAAGCTGGCACGCTCGGCCTCGGTGGTATCAACATTACATGTGGTCGATCCGGTATGGCCTTCGGCATAGATGAGACGCTGCTGCTTTCGCCCGCGCGAGCGCCGTAGCACGGCGCGATAGCCCTGTTTGAAGGTTGGCTTGTGCACGTGGAACTCATCCGGGTCCACCTTGCCCTGGACGATATTTTCTCCCAGGTCGCGGAAGCCCGATTCAGTGTCGAGCGTAAAGATGACGCCGCTGCTTGCCCGATCCGTGCGCACCATCTTCATCGCGCCGACCGAGAGCCCGATCTTGAAGTGGTCGAATCCGTTGTTCACGCGGTAGACTATGGCGCGGTCGGTGAACACCGAGGAGAAACAGAGACGGCAGGCCTCGAATAGATCATCAATGCCGCGAATATTGAGATAGCTTTCGTGCTGGCCGGCAAAGCTCGCCGTCGGCAGATCCTCGGCAGTGGCCGAGCTGCGCACCGCCACCGCCACGCCGAGGCCATATTGCGTCTCGAGTCGATGATAGGCCGCCTTGATGTCCGCACGTAGCTCTTCGCTACCGGTGGCATCGTAGACAATCTGGCGGGCTTTCGCGGCTCGCTCCCCCAGCAAGTTGACATCAGTTATGTCGAGATCATCCAGCAGCGCATGCAGGCCAGCCCATGCTTTTGCCGAAGTGAGTGCGTCGGCATAGGCTGCGACTGTCAGGGCGAAGCCGTTGGGAATCTTGACGCCTGCCTCAACGAGCTCGCAGTAGAGTTCGCCCAGCGACGCATTCTTGCCGCCTACCAGGGGTACATCCTCAAGCCGGATTGTTTCGAACCGGCGGATATACGAAGAAGACACTACCATCGTGGATTATCCAGCTTGTGGCCTGTTATTCCTTGTCTATGAACCCGTGATAACCTTGTGGTCTGGCTCTGTTTCCAGTCCCCTCTTAGACTGCGAAGCATAGAGGTGCTACCTCGAGCAGGCGAGAGCCATCCTCGCTCAGCGCGGATCAAAGCGCCAGTCGGGACAGATCGTCTTGATAATCATCATCTCGCCAAAGTTCTGGCGCGTGAGGAGACCGACGAGAACTCCCTCAGAATCCGTGACTCCTACAGCCGCGCCTTGTGGTCCGTTCAGCCGATCGAGCACGGACGCGAGCGGGGTGGTGCGTTGCACTGTCGCGACCGGGGCGCGCATGAAAGTGGTAATTGATGCCTCGCGGTCGTGGTTTTTTAGGGCTGAGAGTATGTCCTCACGCACGACGAGGCCCATCGGCTTTCCAAAAGCATCGACAACCGGAAATTCGTGTTGCGCGGTCGCAAGCAGCGTTTCGATTGCGGCGGCCAAGTTCGCTTCGATTGAAATCGTGTTAAAGCGCGTCTCCATAGCGTCGCCCGCGGAAAGCCCTTGCGCTGCCTCGTTGAAGGCGGACATCTGCGCCTCTCCCCCCGCGGCGATATATACGAAGATCGCAATGAAAATCAGGAGAGGGTTGCCAAAGAGGCCAAGAAAGCCGAGCCCAAATGCTAAGACCTGCCCCAGAGAGGCAGCGAGTTGCGTCGCTCTGGCATTGCCGAATTTCATTGCGAGGAGGGCATGGATAACGCGGCCGCCGTCCATCGGAAAAGCGGGGATCATATTGAAAAGAACCAGGAAGACATTGACGGCCGCGAGCCGTGCAAAAAGTGAGAGGCGTGGATCATCAATATGTGCCAGGGAGCCAGACTGAATCGTGCCAAGGACGAGGAAGAGGAGGAAAGCGATGAAGACGTTCACCATCGGTCCTGCGACCGCGACCGCAAGTTCCTGCATCGGTTTCTCTGGCATTCGCGGCATGCGTGCCACGCCTCCAATGGGCAGCAAAATCACATCCGGGGTCTCGATCCCGAAGCGCCTCGCCATGAGGATATGGCCGAATTCGTGGAGAACGACGCAGGTGAAAATGAGAACAATGAAAAGCACGCTGTCGCGCGCCGCGGTAAGCCCTCCTTGCTGCCAGGCACTGACGCCGATCCAGACAAGAAGGAGAAAGAAGGTAAGATGAACCCGCACGGTCGTTGTACCGAAGCGGCCGATCGTCAAGGACCAGGACATGAGCCATTCTCCTACAAATGAGGGGCTTGAGGCGCGCCACTCTTCGGGCGAGGGCCGCCTGTTCGGCGACAGCTGCGACCACCCCGACGTCTTTGTAGGTCCCGGGCACTTCCTTTGCGACGCCGCGGCTCGAAGGACTGCGTATCTGGATGCTGTTCGTAGCAAGATCATCGACAATCTTGCGGCCGCTCCAACGTCTAAGCGCCTCATGCCGCCAGAGCGCCCATCCAGCACCATGGCAGGCAGCCCCCATTAGGAGAATAGGCCAGAGTAGCCGCCGGACAATTGAAGTGCGCGACCAAGAAAGATGAAAAAAAGTAGCACCTTATGAGAGTCACAACATATTTGTAGCTTTGGTTTAAAGTCCATACAGTGCTATAGATTGATCTCCCTCAACGCCTGACTTTGGATTAACGATAAGAAGACTAAATTATTGTCTCGCTGCAATCGACGAGCGAAGTTATAGCTTACCTACAAGTAATTCATCTCACATCGCGATGCAAAAGGACATAATATGCAAGTGCCGCTCGATATCACTTTTGAGAACTCAGAGTCGTCGGAGGCAATTCGGTCCGAAGTCGAAAAGCAGGCGAAACGGCTGGAGAAATTCAGCGACCGGATTACAAGCTGTAATGTGGCAGTCATAGCACCGCAGACGCGGCATCGGAAGGGTGGCCTGTTCAAGATCGATGTTCGCATCGCGATGCCGGAGCATAGGGACATTCTCGTCACCAAAACGCATGGTGATGCGGCCGAGCACGAGCACTTCGCGGTCGCGATCAAGGATGCCTTTGGCGCGGCTCAGCGCCAGATCGAGGACGCGGTCCGCGAGATGCGCGGCCAAGTCAAGCCGCATGAAGCAGAGGACCATGGCCGCGTGTCGAAGTTCGTGGCCGGTGACGATTATGGTTTCATCGAGACCGCTGACGGCCGCGAGGTCTATTTCCATCGTAACAGTGTTCTTAACGATGCCTTCGATCGTCTGACGGTCGGCTCCGAGGTTCGTTTCGTAGAAGAGATAGGGGAGAAAGGTCCGCAAGCGAGTACCGTTCGCGAGATCGGCAAACACCATTTGCTTTAATCACCGGCCCCAGTCTCCACCACTCTGTCTGTCGCGTGATCTTGTCCAAAACTTTACAATTTATTTGAATATCCTTCGGGCGACACCGCGCGGGCGGCGACCAGCGGCTAGGTCAACGACCTGCGCCAGGAAGCCCGGGCGCTGAAGGAGGTCGTCGCCGAACAGGCCCTGGAATTTGCGCCTACCTAAAAAAGCATGATCGCGGATGGGGACGCCGAGGAATGATATACCCCGCATCCGAGAAAGCCGAGATCATCTGGTTGATCGAGGCGTCGCATCTGCCGGCACGCCAACAGCGCTAAGAACCCGCCTCTGTCTTCCCGGCACAGGGCGACGGAAAAGCTAGAAGCGCGTGTCCCCGGATTTTCCCCAGATCCAAACGGCGCTTACTTGCGCCGAAACGTCGTATATGACGTCGAAAAGACCAACATTTTGCGAAGGTTTGAATGGTGCTGCGAGAGA
>DATBQJ010000005.1:0-12303 GCA_036560885.1 Methylocella sp. | reverse complement strand
GGGACGTTTCTAAGGTAGCAAATCGGATCTTTTCATTTGCTTGGGGTCACGGGGCCAGAGGCAGCATCTATTGCGGCCGCACTTGGGGGCAACGGATCGGCGTTTGCTCGTTTTTCACGGCCAGAACTTAAGGGTTCCCGGCGGGGCCGCGCAAGACCAGTGGCCACGGCCATTGTATAGTCCAGTTTAAGCGGCCGTCGCGCGGCATCCGCATGTTCAAGCGCGTCCTCTGACGCCTTGCACCCGTCCGTTTGATGTGGTTCTCTACAGCCTCGGCGACAATCGAAATTATTGAACCCATTCCAGCCATCCTTTCACTGGGAAGGAAATGTCTTTGATGAATTATCTCAATGCTTTAGACGCCTGCGTCTCGCACGATGGCATATTGACATGCACGAGGAGCAAGATCATAAAATGTTCTGCGATCCTAGGCTTGACGATAGTCGCGGCAATCGCCTTCCCTCTCGCTCCCGCTAGGGCCCTGAGCAAGGTGGTCGCGACCTACCATTACGACAATCTGCGCACCGGATGGAACAGCAGTGAAACAATACTGACCCCGGCAAATGTCGGACCGAGCACATTCGGCGTGCTCTCCAAGGTCGTGCTCGACGAGCAAGTCGATGCGCAACCCCTTGTTGTACCAAACCAACAGATTATCGCCGGTTCCTTCACGCTTGGCTCGCCGGGGACGTATGAAGTCGTTTACGTCGCTACCGAAGCCAATACGGTCTACGCGATCAATTCGGCCAATGGCGCCGTGTTGGCTAAGAGAACCCTCGGAACTCCGGTTCAAAACCCGCTGAATTGTGGCAGTACTGCTTCAAATGTCGGCATCAAGAGTACTCCGGTCATCGATATGGCGACCAAGACACTCTATGTCATCGCCTATACATTGATAAGCGGGACCCCAACCTATCAGCTTTTTGCCCTCAATCTGAAAGATCTGACCAATAGCATTCCCCCAGCCACCGTTGCTGCGTCACATAAGTTGAGCGATGGCACGACCACCACTTTCAACGCCACATATCAACAACAGCGGCCGGCGCTGCTCGAGTCATCCGGCGTTATTCCATTAGGACTCCACTCATCCGGCAACATTTACGCCGCCTTTGGCAGTTTTTGCGATAACGGCGGCACGATTTCACGGGGCTGGGTTTTGGGGTGGCGGGCGAGCACACTGACGCCGCTTCCGGCGAACGAGGTGACTAACACGCTCGCCGCAGGGAGCTTTTTCTTATCCTCCATTTGGATGTCTGGCTATGGCATAGCCGCCGACCCCACGGGGAATTTGTTTTTTTCGACCGGAAATTCCGCGACGGGCACCTATGATGGCGTCCGCAATATTCAGGAGAGCGTGGCGAAGCTCGACCCGCAACTCGGAAATCTTCTCGACCTATTCACCCCTTCGAACGAAAATTCTTTGGATGCAGTAGATGATGACCTTTCGGCCGGGGGCGTGCTCCTCCTGCCCCCCCAGCCGGGTCCGTTTCCGGATCTGGCAGTGATTGCCGGCAAAATTGGAACGATGTATTTGCTCAATCGCGACAATCTGGGCGGATTTACGCCGGGCGGCCCTGACAAGGTCCTCGACACAAAGACAATCGCGCCTTGCTGGTGCGGGCCGTCCTATTTCACCGGTTCGGATGGGATCGGGCGGGTCGTCAGCAGCGGCTGCAGCGGCTGCACTCCCATCGGCGGCGCGACCCTCGCACAAATCACGGTCTGGAAGGTTCAGACGTCACCCACGGTTGCACTCGTCCAGGAAGGCGCGGCGTTGCCGGTCGCCAGTGGCCAGGATGGCGGAACTTTTACGGCGGTTTCCTCGAACGGCACAATGGCCGGGACCACGGTCATATGGGCGACCGGACGACCAAGCAACCCGACTACCTTAGCCGTACAGCTTTATGCCTTCGGAGCGGCGCCTTCGGGTGGCACGCTGCCGTTGCTGTACTCCTCGCAGGCGGGATCATGGCCCAACTCGCAGGTCAGCGCCAATATCGTGCCGGTCGTGGCGAATGGAAAGGTCTATGTGGCGAGCAACAAGCAGCTGACGATTTTCGGCCTCGGCGGGCATTCGTTTGTGGCGAGCGCGGCCGCCGCGGCCGGGCCGACGGCGAGCCTTCCCCAAGACTCTCCGCATCAAGTGACAGGGGTTCTTCAACCGGCCGCCGGCGCGGGGCTCGCGCTGCGGACGCGGGCCGGCACCATCGCGCGGGTCGACGATGCGGAAGCTCTCCGCAGGGAGCACACCGGCACCCTGGTGCCAGGGAAAGCCTACACGGCGCAAGGAAATTATGATTCGACCGGCACTCTGCATGCAACGGCCGTGATACGGGCCACGGGATTGCCCGCATTTTGGCCGCCGGATCACTGACGCGGCCCACGCGCGTCGCGGCGGCGAGCAGCCGGCATAGGGATAATGTGGCGCTTGGCACGTCCACTCGCGTGCAAGCGAGGCGGTGGTTCGACTTCCGTGATTCGGGATGGGTTCGATCACTGTCTCAGTTCGAAATCGTGGTTCACGAAGCCTGGATTCAAACGCACTTCGAGAACTCCGATAATCGCTTGTTCACGCGGACGCTGGCGCGAGGTGGTGCGTTCCGACAGCGCACCAAAGTCGCCTCCAAGGTCAAGGATATGGTGGGACTTTCTCTTCGCCTCTCCCGTTATGTTCACGCCAGCTTGATAGCTGTCGTTCTGTCCACATTTAGTTAGGACTCTCGAACAGCCATGCCTGTTCACAGCTGTCGCGATCCCGGGCTCACATACGTTCTAAGGTGGTCAATTGCGCTGGGAGAGGTCACGAGGAAATCGAAATGATTGGCAGAAGAGACGCCGTAAGGATTCAAAGAAGCTTGAGGCTTAGCGTTCGAGGGGCGATTCTAGCGCTAGGATTGTTGGGCGCGTTTCCTTGTGCCAGCCCCGTCGTTGCGCAAACGGCGTCCCCAGCGCCGGATTCCCAGCCCGCGGCAATCCCTCCGGCCGGGGCCTCTGCCGCACCCCTTGCACCAGCGCAAGCAGCGCCCGAGACTGGTGCCAAACCCGCCGCGACGCCGGCGCAAGCCGCCAGCCTGCCACCACACCTCACGGATGCCTTGCTGCCATCCGCTCTGCCGCGCGATCTTTCCCCATGGGGCATGTTTATGTCCGCCGTCGTGCCGGTCAAACTCGTCATGCTTGGACTTGCTTTCGCATCGCTTGCGACCTGGACAGTCTGGCTCGCCAAAACCATCGAACTATGGAACGCAAAGCGCTTGGCACGGCGCGGGCTCGCGGTGCTTGCCGGAGCCAAGAGCCTTCGTGCGGCTGAAAAGCAGCTCGTGTCCCAGGATGCGCGGGCTCCCATCACCCGCTTTATCGCGGCGGCGGCGAGCGAAGCCGAGCGCTCCGAGGGGCTTGCGCCAGATGGCATCAAGGACAGGGCTGCGATTCTTTTGTCGCGCATCGAGGCGCAGGCCGGCCGGGCAATCCTGCGAGGTACCGGGGTTCTCGCGACGATCGGCGCGACCGCGCCTTTTGTTGGCCTCTTTGGCACCGTTTGGGGGATCATGGACAGTTTTATTGGCATATCGAAAACCAACACGACCAATCTTGCCGTGGTGGCGCCCGGCATCGCCGAGGCGCTGCTGGCGACGGCCATGGGGCTCTTCGCCGCCATTCCGGCGGTCGTCATGTACAATTCCTTCGCGCGTGCCATCACGGCCTACCGCGCCCAGCTTGGCGACGCGGCAGCGGAGGTCCTGCGTCATCTTTCGCGCGACCTCGACCGCGCGTTTCAGCCGTCAAAGCAAGAGGCCGAGGTCGTCCGGTTTCGTCAATCGGCGGAGTAGGCGGAGATGGCCATGCGTCTTTCGCTCGAAGAAGACAGGGTCGAGGAAACCCACGAGATCAATGTGACGCCGTTCATCGACGTCATTTTGGTGTTGTTGATTATTTTCATGGTGGCGGCGCCGCTGTCCACGGTCGATGTCAATGTTGATCTCCCCGCCTCCACCGCGCAGCCGGCGCCACGTCCCGATAAACCCGTGTTTCTGACGCTCAAAGCCGACCTTTCCCTGGTGCTTGGCGAGAAACCGGTGAAGCGGGAGGAACTAGGCATTTTCCTTGATCAGGCGGCGCAAGGTGACAAGGAACAACGTGTGTTCGTCAGGGCTGATCGGGTCGTATCCTATGGCGAGATCATGGAACTTATGAACCTCTTGCGGGGCACCGGCTATTTGAAGATCGGGCTCGTCGGCCTGGAGGCAGGCCCGTCAGGCGGACCCAGTTCCGCGGCAGGCGAGAGCACGCCGCCAGAGGCCAAGCCATCGGAGATAACGCCGTTGGATGCAAAGCCGTGACGCTCGCGAGCCATGCCACCCGGTCGGCCGTTCAAACGGTCTTATTAGCGGATGACGCGCCGTCCCTGCGGCGCTGGATCTTCGCTGCCTTTGTGGTCCTCCTCGTCCATGCGGTGGTTGTCTTTTGGCTCTTGTACACCCGCGACCTGTACTTGGCCGGGGAACATCCGGCGGCGATCATGATCGAGCTGGCGCCGGTCGATGTCGCGCCGCCAAGTGAGACGCCTCCCGCAGCCGTGCCAGGACCGCGAATGACGGAGGCGCAACCCGAGGAGCCCCTGCAGCCACAGGCGATTCCGGTGCCGGAACTAGCGCCCGCACCGAAACCGAATGTCGTGTTGATGCCGCCGCGCAAGCCGAAGCCGAAGAAGATCGTGAAGGAGGTGCAGAGACCGGTGGCTAAGCCGGTCCACGAACCAGCCGCGCCGCGGACTAGCGCCCCGCCGCGCGCAGCGGTGGCGGCGCAGGCGGCGGGCTCGCATGCATTGAATGCGGCGGAGGTGGCGGCGTGGCGCAGCTCTTGGGCAGCGGCACTGAGTTGGGCCAAACATTACCCGGAAGCGGCGCGGGCGCGAGGCGAGCAAGGCACGGTTCGGCTCGCCCTCACAATAGACCGCAGCGGTCATGTCCTGTCGGCCCGGATCATCGGGAGTTCGGGCTCGTCGATCCTCGACGAGGCGGCGCTTCAAATGGCGCGGAGCGCGAGCGGCCAGCCTTTGCCACCCGGTATGGGATCAAGCGTCAGTCTCACCGTTCCCATCCGTTACAGCATCAGATAACGCAATGGCCTAGGGCCTGTTGGGATTCATCGGGAGTTTAGCACGGCAGCAGCGAGGTAGATCATTGCTGAGAAGCTTCGGTCGGTTTTTTCGGCGCGCATGGCAATACGCTTGAACTCTTTGAGTTTGCAGAAGAAGTTTTCGATTAAATGACGCCATTTGTAAGCGTTGACAGACTGTCTAGCAGCCCCTACGGTGCGGCATTCCCGCATCCTCCCCGCACTCACGCGGGTTCCTTTCCGGGGCGGCGCGGGAAGATGGACTCGGCTGTAGGGCAGGACATGACGAGCTTAATCCATACTCCGGCAACCCAGCCGGCTCCGATCCCTATCCGCGTAATTCTTCCATGGGCCGCATTCGCGGGAGTTCTTGGGCTCCTTTCGATCTATTTCATCGGTGCCGAGCAAGGTGCGACGGCGCTGATATCCGGCCATTACGTCCATGAATTTGTGCATGACGGGCGCCATCTCCTGGCCTTCCCCTGTCATTAAAGGAGCAGGCGGGTGGTCAGCGGTCTGCTTCTCCGCGGCCTGCTGGCCGGCCTCCTCGCGGGTCTTCTAGCGGCTGGCTTTTCTTTTCTCGCGGGCGAGCCTTCGATTGAACGCGCCATTGCCTTCGAAACCGCCATGGAGCAGGCAGAAGGGCAACCATCCGAGCCTGAAATCGTAAGCCGGAGCGTGCAGCGCGGCGCCGGACTCTTGACCGCCCATATTGTCTATGGCGCCGCCATCGGCGGCCTGTTCAGTTTGGTTTTTGCGCTCGCTTATGGCCGGGTAACTGGTTTCGATCCGAATGCGCTCTCGGCGCTCCTGGCCCTTGCCGGCTTCCTCGCGATGGGGCTCGTGCCGGAGCTGAAATATCCGGCCAATCCGCCGGCAATCGGCACACCGGAGACGATAAGTGCGCGCACCGCGCTTTATTTTGCCATGCTCGCGATCTCCCTCCTTGCCATGATCCTCGCCGCCACGCTCGCCCAGCCGTTCGCGGCAAGACTCGGCCCCTGGAACGGCGTGCTAGTTTCTGCCGCTGTCTTTGTTGCGGTCGCGGGGTTGGCTGCCGTGGCGCTGCCGCCCGTCGATGAAGTTCCCGTTAATTTTCCGGCAAGCGTCTTGTGGAATTTTCGTCTGGCGTCCATTGGCGCACGCGCGGTCTTGTGGGCGGCGCTCGGACTAGCCTTCGGCGCCATGACGCAAATTTGGTTTCGCGGTGGAATGAAAGGCCGCGGTTAGCGCATCGCCGAACGAAAGGATCGCCGCATGCTCCGGGACACTATCGCCTCGGTGGGGAATCATTTTCTGATCGGCCTTAGGCCATCGCCGGTACTCGACGATCACGACCGCGCGCTTCTTTCTGATTTACGGCCCGCCGGCGTCATTCTCTTCAAGAGCAATTTCCGACATGATCTTTCGTACGATGCCTGGCTCGAGAGCCACGCGCGGCTAATTGCCGATATTCGCGCGGCAACCGGACGCGCGCGCATGTTGATCGCCATCGACCACGAGGGGGGCCGGGTGTGCCGGACGCCGCCGCCCATTACGCGCTTCGCCTATGCCGCGCGATGGGCGGAACAGGCCGCCGGCGTTGGCCGCGCGATGGGCCGTGAACTTGCCTCGCTCGGTTTCAATTTGAACTTTGCCCCAGTACTCGACATTCACACCAACCCCAAAAATCCGGTGATCGGCGAACGCGCCTTCGGGCAAACAGCGGACGCCGTGATCGCGGCGGCGCTGCCTTTCATGCAGGCCATAGAGGAGGAAAAAATCATCGCCTGCGGCAAGCATTTTCCAGGGCACGGGGATACCAGCATCGACTCCCATTTCGGTTTGCCGTCGCAGCCGCTCGGTCTCGAAGCGTTGCGTGCGCTGGAGCTCAAACCTTTTGCCGCCGCGATCGACGCAGGGCTTTCGATGATCCTGCTGGCGCATATTCTCTATCCGGCGGTTGACGCGCATGCGCCGGTCGCACTCTCGCGCCGGTTTGCCACCAACATTCTGCGCGAGGAGCTTGGTTTTACGGGAGTAGCCATCTCCGACGATATCGGGATGGGCGCGATGAAAGGATTTTTCGAAAGCCCGGATGCCGCCGTGCGCTTGATCGAATCCGGCTGCGACATGGTGATGGTTTGCGCGCAATTCACCGGCACCGGCCGCGTCAGGGATTTCGCGCAAGCAATTCTTGCGGCGGTCGAGGAAGGCCGCTTGGACGCGGAGCTTTTGGCGCGTTCGCACGCGCGCATCGAAAACCTGCTCGCGCTTGCGGCAATGAACGACGTGAAATCTTTGCCAGAGAGCATGTTCCGCGCACATGCCAAGGCTGGGGCGCACTACGACGCCGCGACCGTCGAGGTCGTCTAGCGGCCTTCGTTATCAGCGAAAACGATGGACCGATTGCCACGCTTCACCGGATCGCAACGACATTTTTGCAGAATTCGCCGCACAAATCCGTCTAAAGCCTTCGCCATACCTACCTTTGCCTTCGGCTGATGGACGGCGTGGAAATCCAACAAATTGCCAAGAATTGCCGCACCATTGTCGAGACAATCGAGAAATATTTCACTTCTCATTTCAAAATGAGCTTCGATGCTGCTGCGCTCAATATGCGTAAACCAAAACGAATCGCGAAAAAAGAAATGCCGTGAGGATGGACAAGGCCAGTCCGAAAATGTTCTTGGTCGAATCTGAGACCAAGCCTATAAGAATCAACGTTATGCGGGCGTGGCGAAACTGGTAGACGCAACGGACTTGAACGCAATTTGAGTGCTCTCCGGGAAACCGGGGAAGTAGAACTGCCCAAAGTCGGGGAAACCTCGCAAGTGGCAATCCCGAGCCAAGCCTGGCGGACGGACGTCCGGCGGGAAGGTGTAGAGACTAGATGGGCAGCACCTAAAGCGGACGCCTTCGCCGGGCGAACGCCAAGGTGAAGGGATAGTCCAGACCACAAACTCGCCTCAGCGCGGACGTGCGTGGCGAGGCGGCGAAAGCCGAAGCTGGTAAGAAAATCCGTAGGGCCGAAAGGCCTGTGCCGGTTCGAGTCCGGCCGCCCGCACCAATGGAACCTGATATCAATTGTTCCCCTGCGCGCGCAAAGCGATGCCTCCGCCACGTCGTCCCCGGACGCTTATAGAATTGAAAGAGCGGTTTTCCACGCAAGATGCCTGCCGGCAATATCTGTTGGCGCTACGGTGGCCTGACGATTTTGTCTGCCCGGCTTGCGGCGGCAAAAAATACTGGGGCAGGGATCGCAATCTCTGGTTGTGCGGGAGCCGCCGGCGGCAAGTTTGCGCCACTGCGGGAACCATCTTTCAGGGCAGTCGCATTCCGCGCGCCGGGTTGATGCAGTCAGTCGATTGTGTCTGCTTCGCGCTTTTCAACATCAAGTGGGACATCTCCCCGCGCACCCACTCCGATGGATCTGAATTCGTCGACAAGCGCCTGCATACCATTTTCGATCTCTACGGTCGCGCGCCACCCCAGCAATTGAAGAGCTCGATGCGGATTCCCCACAAACCGGCTCACATTGTAGTTATGGGAGGTGTACTCGACGACTGGCGAACGCGAGTTTGCACATTTGATCGCAAGACGCGCGAGTTCGCCGAGGGTTGTCGAACGACCCGTCGCGAAATGGATAGTGGGGAGATCCACTGTGCCACGCGCGAGGTGATCAACAACGCTCATCAGGCCCTGAACGACGTCGGAAATGTGGGTAAAATCAAATGCGTTATCGCGGCCATAAACGTGGAGCGGGAGGCCCTCCAGAGCGGTCCGCGCAAAAGCTGGTGAAGCACGGTCTGCATGATCCCGGCAACTTCCGTATACGTTCGCGAGACGAACAATGGCGATGCGGGCTCCACGCCGGCGCGCATTCAGCACAAGTTTCTCTGCATCCGCTTTGGATCGTCCATACACGTTCACAGGACTTGGACAATCGTCTTCCAGGACGGGAAGCCGTTCGGGTTCTCCATAGATCTCGCGGCTGCTGCTGAACAATACCCATGGCTTATTGAGCGACTTTTCAGCAACGCTCAGCACATTAGCTGTACCGGCCACGTTCGTCTGAACGCAAAGTTCGGGGTCTTTTTCCCCCCAAGCGACGCGCGACACTGCGGCGAGATGGACTATTCCACCACACCCTGCCGCCGCCTTCCGCAGCGCATCGACATTACGAATATCGCCGTGACCCGGCAGTCCAGGTTCAACGCAGCAATCGAATTCAACGACGTCGAAATTTGCATCAATCAGCGCCGGCGTCAGCGCCGATCCCACGAGCCCTCTGGAACCCGTGACGAGAATACGATCGGTCAAATTCCCCCCGTCGTTCCCAACGAGATTGGCAGCTTGTCGATGGCTCCCGTCTTCCGGTTGACCCTGTATTGTTCGGCCAGCACGTTCAGGCACTTTTGACTATGCTGTATCGCTCGAGCACCGCTATCGTGTGGGTGCACCCGTGCAAAATCTGTCCCATAATCCCTCCAGATGTAGTTGGCTGTAGTCTACGCCACTGCAACGCGGGACTAAACATCTAGCCGCTTAAACGATTCCGGGTGAATGTGCAAACGGCTGAAAGGACCCCAAGCTACGTTGTCCGCAAAACGCGACACCTCCTGGACGAATAAATATTTACGACATCCTGTACATGAGGTTGCTGCTCTTCGGCGGAAGGCGCGAAGCTTTCCCTGGTTACTACGGTCGCTTCAGTCCCTCGGCGGAAATATGGAACCTCCGTGCTCACACCTTCCACGTCCAGTTCGAACAGAAAATCTCCATATTTTCCATAGGAGTCCAAAGCCGCTTTTCCCACATGAGTGTTTTGTTTGCATTGTTTGCGTATTTGGCATCGCCACGCAGATATTTGAAAAGCGATCCTGTAATCCAAGTGGCGTTGGCGGCATCTAGTTCAGTAAGCTTTGCAGCATGATTCGCAGCGCTACCAACCCAAACAATGTCGTTGTCGCCTCTGACGCCAGTTCGAGCGGCCCGAATTGGACTGGTGTCAATCCCCACTACATGGCGCAACGTGAAGTTGGTTTTGGGATATTGATACTTGAGGGCAGGCATTATGATGTTCTTCGTCGCATGGTTTATTTTCAATGCACATATAGCTGCGTTGGTCGACTGGCGGTCGTCGATAAAAACGCCCATGATGCGGTCGCCGTCGTAAGCTGTAATCTCGCCGCCACCTTCAGTGATTAGGCGGGCCGCGCAATAGAGAAACGCTTTGTATATTTCGGAAGCAAATGTCCATGTTTCAGAAACAACCATTGATGTCGATCCTGATAAGTCGGCATAGAGTACCGTTGCGCGATCGAATTCGATAGCGTCGTTACTAAGCTTCAAATTTTCAGGATCAGGCACAGCCTGCCCTTTTCGCATTTTCCACTGGGTTTGAAATGTTGCTTTCACATAAGCAGTGAGATCGTCAGAAATCGCCATTTGCTAAACTCTTATTTCGATCCAAGGGAATGAAAGATGGTTCGCAGTTCCGCCGCAACAGAATTCATGTCAGCTCCCGCGTAAGCGATCGGAATTACGCCCAAGAGGTCCGTTGGAATTTTCAGTTGCGGTCCACTCGGCCGAACCATTATGGCGCGCCGCCTGCCGATCGCTCCAACAAACAGGCCAAGCTCTAATATCAAATTATCCCGAGGCGCCCGGGAAAACACCCAGCGAGACAATACGCGGTCATCGGAAGACAAAAGAACGACAGCAAAATCGGCCCGCTCCAATTCCTCTTCCAAAGCCTCGATGTTGGTCAATCCTGGCGTGAAAACTCCGTCAGTCCAGATGTGCACGTCAAATGGATCGGTCGCCAAAGCCGCTTTCAACGCTTTTGCCAGATTTAAGCCCTCTGATGACGAAGCGATAAACACCCGCGCATTGTCCCTACGAAGCGGCACTTTGGCGGCTCTCTGACGAAGACGGTCGCCCAATTCAATCGCGAAGTGTCGCCAAACAAAGGGGTGAGCGTTTGCGATGCGGCTGAATTCAGGTTCAGCCACACGCGCGACAACTGTTGGCTCCTTCGCTCTGACCGTGGCAGAACGCCTCGCGCTTGGATCAATTGTCGCCATTTCGCCAACGTACGCAGGGGCGCACCGAACGGTGTCAACTCTATTGCTTGGAGCGATACTTACAGAACCCGCCAGAATAAACAGGACGCCGGTGTCGGCTGCCCCTTGGACGATAAGCACCTCGCCCGGCTCGTAAGACTCAACGGTCGCAGAAGCCGCAAGTTGATGAGCAACATCCGCGCCCCCTTCAACGAGTGGAAGCTTACGGATCATTTCGGAAATTGCCAGGAGGCCGCCGCTCCCCGTGAACCGGGCGGCCAACTCCTTTGCAACGGAAGAACCGCTTAATGCCACGGCAGTAGCCTAGATATCGTCCAGCCGCTCACATTGTAACTGCGGCCGTCTCGTACACGGCGCTTTATTCAAGTCCACTATGGTGTATGGCCAAATCTTGGACAAGTTGCAGGAGACGCCCTCGATTTGGGTTATCGACTCGCCGCGCCATGCGGCAAGGCTACGCAGGTCGAGCAGGGACCCTTAAAGAGGTGGATTTCCCTCTACGAGGCGCAAAACGGTCTTCTTCGATCCATAAATCGAATTCGTGGAGGCGGGGCCCGGACCCATCAATTTGATGGTTAGTTTACGGACCGTGTCAACCAGGCAGTTCGAGCGCGAGCGCGGTTGCCTCGCCGCCGCCAATGCAAACCGCCGCCGCACCGCGTTTCAGCCCATATTTTTGCAAGGCCGCAAGCAGCGTCACGACGATTCTGGCGCCTGACGCGCCAATCGGATGGCCGAGCGCGCAGGCGCCACCATGCACATTGACTTTTTCGCGCGGCAGGGAAAGCTCTTGCATCGCCGCCATGACGACCACCGCGAAGGCCTCGTTGATCTCGAAAAGATCGACATCCGGAACCGACCAGCCGGTCTTGTCCATCAGTTTTCGCAATGCTCCGATGGGGGCAGTGGCAAATTGACTTGGCGCCTGCGCGTGGGTGGCGTGCGCCAGGATCGTCGCCAGGGGCGAGATGCCCCGCTTTTCGGCCTCCGAGCGGCGCATGAGAATGAGCGCCGCGGCACCGTCCGAAATCGAACTCGAATTCGCCGCCGTCACGCTGCCGCCTTGTCTGAACGCCGGTTTGAGATGAGGGATTTTATCGAGCTTCGCCTTTAACGG
>DATBQJ010000004.1:0-12763 GCA_036560885.1 Methylocella sp. | reverse complement strand
TGACTTATTTTGCGGATGGCTTGAGCAATCCCACGGGCGGCGTTAAGCAGGGCGCCGCTTATGAAGGCGTTCTTTACATGGTGCTCGACGCGGACCTCGCAAAGATTGCGGGGTTGGACGGCCTCAGTTTTCGTATCAACGCTTATCAGATCCACGGGCGCCAGCTATCGGCCTACAACATCTTCAACCTCGCGACCGTCGACAGCATCGAAGCGCGGCCAGCGACTCGGCTGTTCGAGCTTTGGGTCGAGCAGAAGTTCGGCGATTTGGCCTCGATTCGCATTGGCCAATTAGCGGCCGACAATCAGTTTTTCATAAGCGAATTCGGCAACACTCTATATGTAAACAGCACGTTCGGCTGGCCGGTGATATTCGCATCGGATTTGCCAGGGGGCGGAGGACCAAACTATCCTCTTGCTACTCCCGGCGTGCGCCTCAAAGTCACTCCGGAAAATCAGCTCGTTCTTCTCGCCGGGTTGTACAACGGCGATCCCGCCGGGACAGGCTTCACGGGCCTTGAGCAAATTAAAGACCCAGCGGGATTGAACTTTCGTCTCCGGGATCCGCCACTGCTGATGACCGAGGCCCAATATATGTACAATCAGGACAAGACCGGACAGGGGCTCGCTGGGACAGTTAAGCTTGGAGCGTGGTATCACTTCGGCAAATTCGACGATGAGCATTTTAGCGTCGGCGGCAAGTCGCTCGCTGCGCCTTCGAGCAACGGCATGGCGCAAACCCATGACGGTGATTATGGCGTTTACGGCGTCGTCGACCAAATGCTCTGGCGCCTTCCAGGCGATGATCCGAAAAAAGGTGTCGGCGCGTTCGCGCGCGTCGCATTCAGTCCCTCCGATCGCAATCTGATAAGCCTTTATGCCGAAGGGGGGATCAATTTCATGGGGCTTTGGGAGCGGCGGCCGGACGACAATTTTGGCCTCGCGGCATCCTTCTCGCAGCTCTCTCCTGGTCTCGGGGATCTTGATCGCGAAAGAGCTTTCTTTGAAGAAGCCGCTTTGCCTTCGCGTGATTACGAATTGGTGGTCGAACTCACTTATCAGGCACAGATCGTTGCCGGCTGGACCGTTCAGCCAGATTTTCAATATATCTTCCATCCCGGCGGCGGTGCGATCAACCCTGTCAATCCACTGACGGGCCGCATTCCCGACGCGGCAGTGCTTGGCATCCGCACGGCGATTTCATTCTGACGCGCAAATTTTGCCCGGCATGATCCTGCGCTGCAAATGCTGTTGGGAAGCTCTCCCGGATCCCGGCCGCAAGCGGCAGGAATTGCGGGTCCTTGCCGGATTTGCTTTTCGCTATATTCGAACTTAGATGAAATTCATGTCGAATTACGCCAACCCAGCCAATTTCCTGCGGCTTGCGAAAGTGCTCGTGCCGTTATCGGCGACGCTTACGGCGCTCTCGCTTTGCGTTGGCCTTTACCTCGCCTGGTTCGTCGCGCCGCCCGATTATCAACAAGGCGAGACGGTTCGGATCATGTATCTCCATGTGCCTGCGGCGTGGCTTGCCATGTTGATCTATGTGGTGATGACGTCAGCAGCGCTTGGCACGCTTGTTTGGCGCCATCCGCTCGCCGACGCGGCGCAAAAGGCAGCGGCGGCGCTTGGTGCCGGTTTTACCTTGCTATGCCTTGGCACCGGCTCGCTCTGGGGCAAGCCCATGTGGGGTGCTTGGTGGGTCTGGGATGCGCGCCTTACCTCGGTTCTCGTGCTTTTCCTGATCTATCTCGGCCTTGTCGCCTTGTGGCGCACGATCGAGGATCCCGGCAAGGCCGCGCGGGCCGCCGCGATCTTCACCCTCGTCGGCGCGGTCAACATTCCGATCATCAAATTTTCCGTCGATTGGTGGAACACACTGCATCAGCCGGCCTCAGTCTTCCGCCTCGGCGGTCCCGCGATCGCGGCGTCCATGCTGTGGCCGCTCGCAGTGATGGCGCTCGCCTTTACTCTCCTTTTCGTCACGCTTTATGTCATGGCGATCCGCAACGAAATCCTCCGCAGGCGCCTGCACCGCCTGTCGATCCTTGCGGCCAGCGCGCAGGAGCAGGGCCGCGCGGGCGCAGCATCCGCCTGGGAGGCCGCTTATGAGCCATGATCCGCATTTTGGCTTCGTCGTCGCGGCCTATGCCTTTGCCTTCTTCATTGTAACCGGAATGATCGTGACGATCTTCGCCGATTACATCCGCTTGAAACGGGCGCTCGCGACATTGGCGCGTGGGCCACTACAAGACCCGGACCAGGAAAGCTTCGAATAGATGGCGGCAAACGCGCCAAGGCAAGAAGCGGGACTGCCTGCCGCACGGCGGCCGTTTCTCACTTTTTTGCCCTTGGTTGTTTTCGCGGCGCTTGCGTCATTGTTTGTGATCCGGCTCTATTCCGGCGATGCATCGCTTCTGCCGTCAGCGCTGATCGGCAGGCAAGTCCCGGCCTTCACCTTGCCGCCCGTCGAAGGGCTGCCGGGCAAGCCGGGATTTTCGGATGCGGATCTCCGCCAAGGCAATGTGACGCTCGTCAATGTGTTTGCCTCCTGGTGCGTGCCTTGTCACCAAGAACATGATTTAATCATGCGGTTTTCGGTAGACCCTGCTCTTGCGCGCGCGGGAGTACGGATATTCGGGCTCGCCTACAAGGACGACCCAGAAAACATAGTGCGATTTCTCGCCGAGGCAGGCGATCCCTTCGCGAGAATCGGCGCCGACCGCAAGGGGCGAACCGCGATAGACTGGGGCGTCTATGGCGTACCCGAAACTTTTATTGTCAAGGGAAATGGGACAATCGCCTACCGGTTCGTTGGACCGGTTAGTGAAGCGAGCTATCGGGATGTGATTATGCCGGAGATTAAAAAAGCACTGCGGTGACTCCGCAAAAACCAACAAACCTGGGCGCAAAGCGCGGCATTTTCCCCGAGCGGCGTCTCAATGCACGGCCGGGGACCTCGATGGTTACCCCGATTCTCAAATTTCTGGCTCTATGCGCGAATGACCAATACCGAACATTTGGCATGCCGCACGATCGTTTTGGCGTTGGAACCGATTAGATAGGTCGACATGGACGGCCTATGCGATCCAACCACGATAAGATCGGCGCCCCACTCATCGGCTTCGGCCAGTATCTCGACATAAATACCGCCAAACCTGACGGCATGCGACATGGTCTCCTTTGGACAAGAAAGGCCGGCACTGACCTCTTCCAGCGCGCGATTAGCGCGCTCTTCTTGCGTTTTGTCGAATTCCACCGGCACATATTCCATGAAACTCGCGGGAAGCAATGTTTCGACCGTGATGAGCCGCAGGGCGCCCTTCGAATGAAGCGCGAGCTCCACCGCAGCATCGAGGGCCGGTTTCGAGATCGTCAATTCGGTCAGGTCGACAGGGACTAGTATCTTTTTGAACATCGCATTTGGCCTTTTCGTTGTGGCAACGAACGCCCCCGCTCCTTCGGGCCGAGATGGCCGATGAAGGCCCGGCGTGCCTACTCACTCAGGCAGCGCTTTCGGTTTCCCGCAGCAGATCGCCAACGGCAGCGAGCGCCACGGCCGCGGCGGCGCCATGTGGTCCTCCCGCTTGCGCCATGTCGCGGCGGCCGCCGCCGCCCTTGCCGCCAAGTTTGGCGGCGGCGGGCCGCACCAATTGAACGGCGTCGAAGCGCTCTGTCAAATCAGGGGTGACGCCGACCACGATACCTGCCTTACCGTCGCTGTCGACGCCGACGATCGCGACAACCCCGGAGCCGACGCTAAGCTTTGCTTCGTCAGCGAGCGCTTTAAGATCGTTCATCGCAATTCCAGATACCACCCGGGAAAAGTATTTAACTCCGGCTATTTCTTCCAACGGTTGCGCGCTTGCCGAGGCAGTTCCGCCCATTGCCAGTTTTCTGCGCACCTCGCGCAATTCGCGGTCAAGTTTCCGGCTATCCTCGATGAGACTCGTCAAGCGGTTGGCCGCGTCTTCCTCGGGAGCCTTTAGCAGCGCCGCGACGTCATGCAGCTGGCGAGCCCGCGTGTTGAGATGACGGCGCGCCTCGGCCGCCGTCTTGGCCTCGATGCGCCGGACACCGGACGCGACCGCGGTTTCCGAGACGATCGTGATGATCCCTATATCGCCAGTACGGGAAACATGCGTGCCGCCGCAAAGCTCGGTTGAAAAAGCCGGTGTCGAGGAGTCTGGCAAACCATCCTGGCTTGTGGGCGCAACGCCCATCGCCACGACGCGAACTTCGTCGCCATACTTCTCTCCGAAAAGCGCGCGGGCGCCGGTTCCGATGGCTTCGTCAATGGCCATCAGGCGGGTCACGACGGGAGTGTTGTCCAATACGGCGCGATTGGCGATGTCCTCGACGCGGGCGAGCTCAGTCAAGCTGATCAGCTTGTGATGTGTAAAGTCGAATCGTAGACGGTCGGGAGCCACAAGCGACCCCTTTTGTGCCACATGCCCGCCGAGGACTTGGCGGAGCGCCTCGTGCAGTAGGTGCGTCGCCGAATGGTTGGCGCGCACCGCTTGCCGGCGCGCGTGATCGACAACGAGCTCAAGGGCAAGCCCGGCGCGGATCTCGCCTTCCTCGACCAATCCTTCATGAACCAACAGATTGCCGAGTTTTTTCTGGGTATTGTCGACGCGGAAACGAACCCCGCTTGTGCGCATCAGACCGGTATCGCCAACTTGGCCACCGGATTCGCCATAGAAAGGCGTCTGATTGAGAATCACGAATCCGGTTTCGCCCGGGCCGAGTAACGCGACTTCCTTCCCGTCCTTCAGGATCGCGGCAACAAGTCCCTCCGCGCGCTCCATGTCGTAGCCCAAAAATTCCGTTGCTCCAGTTTTCTCCTTGACCTCGAACCACAAAGCCTCGGTCGCCAATTCGCCGGAACCGGCCCAAGCCTTGCGCGCCTCGCGGCGCTGGCGCTCCATTGCGGCCTCGAAACCTTCGGTGTCCACCCGCAGCCCGCGTGTGCGTAAAGCGTCCTGCGTGAGATCAAGCGGAAAACCGTAAGTGTCGTAGAGTTTGAACGCGACGCTTCCAGGCAGAGTGCCGCCGTGCGGGAGATCGCGGGTCGCGTCGTCAAGGATCGACAGGCCGCGCGCGAGCGTGTCCCGAAACCGGGTCTCTTCGAGGCGCAGCGTTTCGATGATGAGCGGCTCGGCACGCAAAAGCTCGGGGTAAGCCTGACCCATTTCCCGCGAAAGGACTGGCACGAGACGCCACATCAAGGGCTCCCTCGCACCAAGCATTTGGGCGTGGCGCATAGCTCGCCGCATGATTCGGCGCAGCACGTAGCCGCGGCCTTCGTTTGAAGGCAGGACACCATCGGCGACGAGGAACGCGGCCGCGCGCAGATGGTCGGCGATGACCCTGTGGCTCGCCTTTTGGGGGCCGTCCGGATCGACGCCGGTCACTGAAGCGACCGCGAGGACCAAGGTGCGTAGGAGGTCTATGTCGTAATTGGACGTAACCCCTTGCAGCAGCGCGGCGATGCGTTCAAGCCCCATGCCGGTATCGATCGACGGCCGCGGCAAATCGATGCGCCGGCCGGACGAAACCTGCTCGAACTGCATAAAGACGAGGTTCCAAAATTCGAGAAAACGATCGCCGTCGGCATCCGCGCTGCCCGGCGGACCGCCTTGGAGCTTGTCGCCCTGATCGTAGAAAATCTCTGAACAGGGGCCGCATGGACCAGTATCGCCCATGGCCCAAAAATTGTCCGTCGTTCCGATCCGGATGATCTTAGAATCAGGAAACCCAGCAATCTTCTTCCACAATTCATAGGTTTCATCGTCGTCGTGGTAAACCGTGACGAGAAGACGGTCTTGTCGCAGGCCGAATTCACGTGTGATCAATTTCCAGGCGAGTTCGATGGCGAGCGGCTTAAAATAGTCGCCGAATGAAAAATTACCCAGCATTTCAAAAAAAGTGTGGTGCCGGGCGGTATAACCGACATTGTCGAGATCATTGTGTTTTCCGCCCGCGCGCACGCATTTCTGCGCGGATGCCGCGCGCGTATAGGAGCGCTTTTCGAGGCCGGTAAAAAGGTTCTTGAACGGAACCATTCCGGCATTGGTGAACATGAGCGTCGGATCGTTATGCGGCACGAGCGGCGAAGAGGCCACGATCTCGTGGTCATTCTTTTTGAAGAAATCGAGAAAGGCCGACCGGATCTCGTTGACGCCGTTCATTTCGTCACATCCCTAGTCTCAGTCTCGATCGTTGGCGAGTGCGCGGCGGTATCTTCCGCGCAAGACCGCAACGGGATTGTTCTACCGTGATCGCTTCAAATTGACCCGCCCGCGGGCTTTAAGTTTTTAGTACTGGTGTACGTTCAAACCCGAAAAATGAGCAACGATTTAGGTTACGCTCTCGCCCGCGACGGGTCAGTCTATGCCTCGCCTACGATACGAGCGCAAGCTTCGGCGCCACCGCCGAATGGTATACCGAAACGTCTCTTAAAGCATTTTCCATTCGCGACGAAAAGTCCGCCCGGATGAATTTGTCACTCTGCGGATCGCCGTAGACCCACTTCCTCGGTTGGAACGAAGTGTGGCTCCCTCGAGCTATGGTCCGCAGACCGCGGCCGTCAACCCGCCGTCATCGGCTTCCCGGAAAAACCCCGTTGTAGATTCAATGCAGCGCCGCCAGGCAGTTACCGGCTTCGCGCGACGGACATCGCGGCCAACGCCAACGCAAATCGGCCCGGCTCAAATCCTAACTTCCGGTCTCTTCGGCCGGGCCGCTCATGGCGGATTGGTCGAGAAGGCCGTCGGCGATGAGCCCGGAGTTTTCGCGAATGTCTTGCTCGATCCGTTCGGCGATCTTTGGATTGCCTTTTAGAAAATTCTTTGCGTTTTCCCGGCCTTGGCCGAGCCGCTGGCTATCGTAGGAGAACCACGCCCCGGATTTTTCGACGACCCCAGCCTTGACGCCAAGATCAATCAGTTCGCCCGTCTTGGAGATGCCCTCGCCATACATGATGTCGAATTCGACCTGCTTAAAGGGCGGCGCCAGCTTGTTCTTCACCACCTTGACGCGCGTTTGATTTCCGGTGACTTCGTCGTGGTCCTTGATCGATCCGATCCTGCGGATGTCGAGACGGACCGAGGCATAAAATTTTAGCGCATTGCCACCCGTCGTGGTCTCCGGGCTGCCATACATGACGCCGATCTTCATCCGGATTTGATTGATGAAGATAACCGTCGTTTGCGAGCGCGCGATCGAGGCGGTGAGCTTGCGCAGCGCCTGGCTCATGAGCCGGGCCTGGAGGCCGGGCTGGCTGTCGCCCATTTCGCCTTCGATTTCGGCGCGGGGCGTAAGGGCTGCAACGGAATCCACGACGAGCACGTCGACCGCGCCGGAACGCACCAGCGTATCCGTGATTTCGAGCGCCTGTTCGCCGGTATCCGGCTGGGAGATCAGGAGATCTTCGAGATTGACCCCGAGCTTTCGCGCATAACTGCTATCGAGCGCATGCTCGGCGTCGATGAAAGCGCAGACCCCGCCCTTTTTCTGGGCCTCGGCGATGACATGCAAGGTCAAGGTGGTCTTGCCGGAAGATTCCGGACCGTAAATCTCGACGACCCTCCCGCGCGGGAGGCCACCGACCCCCAAAGCGATGTCCAAGCCGAGCGAACCTGTCGGCACGGTTTCGATTTCGACCGCCTTTTGGTTTTTCCCGAGGCGCATGATCGAGCCCTTCCCAAAAGCCCGTTCAATCTGCGACAGCGCGGCGTCGAGCGCCTTGGTCTTGTCCACGGACGTCCCTTCCACGAGACGGAGGTTTGCTTGGGTCACGGCGATCTTCCCTTCTGGCATGAGCGGGGCCTATGCGCAACGATTGCTGCGATGTATCAGGTGTACATGCTTTGTTCTCATTTGCAAGAGTTTTTTGCAACTTTCGCAACCGAAAGCATTTTCCCGGATCGCCGCACACCTACCAACATCGGTCATAGCGCCTTGGCCGCAGCGAGTACCGCCTCCGCGTGCCCGGGAACTTTCACCTTGTTCCATACCACCACGATCGTGCCGTCCTTGCCGATGAGGAACGTCGTGCGCTCCACCCCCATGTATTTGCGGCCGTACATGCTCTTTTCGACCCAGGTGCCATAGGCTTCGAGCATGGCTTTCGTTGCGTCGGACGCGAGCGTGAGTTCGAGCTTATGTTTGGTCTTGAATTTTGCGTGGCTTGCCACCGAGTCGGGCGATACGCCAAGGATCGCCGCACCAGCTTTTTTGAATTCGCCCCGCAAGCCGTTGAAGTCGATCGCTTCCTTGGTGCAACCGGAGGTATCGTCTTTCGGATAGAAGTAAAGAACAAGCTTCTTGCCAGCGAAGCTTGCGAGCGAAACCCTTGCTCCGGCGTCGTCCGGTAAGACGAAATCCGGTACCTTGTCGCCCGGCGCCAATTTTTTGCCTAAGTTGCCGCCCAGGCTACTATCCGGATTCTTGTTCAAGTATTCTGGCGGCTCATTTGCCAAATCTTTATTCATGGAGTTTTCCTTTCGTCGCATGAAACGGCGAATGGCAACGTCCATCCTTTCGCCAGTGTGCGCCGCGCGTCTTTCCGGCAAAATGCTTATAGTCGCGTGGGATCAAAATTTCCACTTTCAACTTGGTTCTGAAAGGCCGCGAGCGGTTGGCCGAACATGGTGAAGAAAATCCGGCCCGGCCCCGCGCGTGGCCGGGAGATTGGTTGCGCCGGAAGTGGAATGCGCCGCGTCCCGCTCCCTGCGGCGAACTAAGGACAAGCAGGCGTGGCTCCGCGCGGCATGCGTGGTTCGCATGCAAGCTGATGCTCGGGGTGGTTTTTTTTGCGCTCGTAGGCGGCGGTTTCTTCATTGCCCGCGTTGCGCTCGGGCCGCTCGCTCTCAACAGTCTCGCGCCGCAGATCGCCAAGGCACTCGATGAGCGTTTCGGCCATCGCTACGAATTCGGTTTCGGTGGAACCGCGATCGTAAGGAATGGCTATGCGCCGGCGCTGAGCATCGACAAATTGTCGGTCAAGGAACCTTCCGGTCGCACGATTTTGACCGCGCCGCGCGCCGAAGTATCGGTCGATCTTTTTGCTCTCTGTTTCGGACGGGTGACACCTAGGCGGCTCGAAATTTTCGACGTCGAAGTGCATCTCACCTTGCGGCCCGACGGCTCGCTCGTCTTGCCGGTTGCATCCGATTCCGGGCAAGCAGTGGCGGTCACGCCGCCGCTTAGCCCGGCGCTCGAGCTAGACAGCCAATCGCAGCCGCTGGACGCGGGAACGAAAAATCCGGCCACACCGGCGCTCACAGCAAAGCCGCCGCGCGCCCTCATCGTCAAGCAAATGGCGGCATCGATCCGGCTCGTCATCGACACGTTGACCAATCCGGCAAGTCCGGCCGCAGCGATCGATCGCATCGGTATCACCCGCGGTAAGCTTGTGATCGACGACCAGACGGCCGGTCAAACCATAGTCTTTGACGGCGTCAATCTCGGTTTCGATAAATCTTCCGGCGCCACCAAGTTCAATCTTTCCGTCGAGGGGCCGAACGGCCGCTGGCTGGCCTCGGGCGTTGCCGGCGGCATGCCGGGCTCGGAACGCGGCCTCACACTTTCGGTTTCAAATCTATCTCTCGATGAGATCTTGCTGGCGGCCGGTACGCGCAAGATCGGCGCCGATTTCGACATGCCGCTGTCAGGCAAGCTCAGCGTCCGGTTACAAGCCGACGGGACGCTTTCTGAGGCAGCCGGGCAGTTTGAATTCGGGGCAGGTTATATGCGCTTCGACGACCCCGACGATGAACCCTTGATGATCGACAAAATCACCGGCGGGTTTCATTGGGATTCGGCGGCGCGGCGCATTGCGGTCGATCGCTGGCGGCTCGCGGCGGGCGCTTCACATTTCGCGGTTTCTGGTTTCGTGACACCGCCGCATCGAGAGGGCGATCCATGGTCGCTTGCGCTGACCAATGCGGAACCTAACGTGGCGGGGCCCGAGCGGCCCGGAGAAAAGCCAATTCCGATCGATCAAACCGCTTTGGCAGCGCGCCTTTACTTGGCTGAAAAAAAACTTGTCATCGACCGGTTTGTGTTCGGCGGTCCTGGGGGCGCGATCGCGATGGCCGGCGGGATCGATTGGATTGATGGACCCCATTTAAGGCTCGGGGCATCGATCTCTCCGGCGCCTGTCAGCACCGTCTTGCGGTTGTGGCCCTCGTTCGTCGCGTCGCCGGTCCGCGCCTATCTGCTGGCCCGCGCCAGCGACGGAACGGTGGAAAAGGGCACCCTGCGGATCGATTTCGATGGCGGCGATTTGCAAGCGATGCGGGCCGGGCACCCTCCTCCCGATGCAAAGGTGCTGCTCGATTTCACGGTTGCCAATGCGAGCCTCGAATTTCTTCCCGGCGTGCCGCCATTGCGCGGCATCGACGGCACCGGCCATGTCACAGGCAAGTCCGCGAGTTTCGCGGTCACAAATGCCGCCCTTGATGCCGGCAGTGGCCGCATGCTGACCGTCTCGGATGGCAGTTTCCATGTCGCCGACTTTGAGGTGAAACCCACGCCGGCGGTGGTGGAGGCCAAGGTCACGGGCAGTGTCGAGGCGATCGGAGAGCTTTTATCGCATGACGCGTTAAAACCCTATGCCAGTCTACTGGTCAATTCTTCCACATTGGGGGGACAGGCCGGCGGCAATCTCGAAATCGATATGAAGCTTGGCCCCAACACGAGCCCGGCTGACACAATTCTCAAGGTCAATGCAACAGTTACCAATTTCACTGCCGAAAAATTGATCGGCAACGAAAAGTTCGACGCCGCGACGCTGACTGTCACTGTCGATCCCTCGGGACATAGAGCGACTGGGCAGGGCACCATCTTCGGCGCTCCGGCCACGATCGGCATTGAGAGTATGACAGGCAAGCCCGGCGAAGTTTCGATTGGTTTGATCCTGGACGATGCGACCCGCGCCAGGCAGGGTTTTGGCGCCATCCCAGGCGTGAGCGGACCTATTGGCGCCAAAATTACCGCTCCCATTGGCGCCGGGGCAAAATTCAAAGCGCGGATCGAACTCGATTTGAGTCGTGCCGCAATCGATATTCCCGGAATTTCGAAGCCGGCAGGTCAGCCGGGAAAGGTCGCATTCTTGCTCGCCGTCAACGACGAGGGGACCCTGCTCGATCAGATCGCCGTCGATGCCGGCCCCATTCAGGCGCGGGGCAACGTGCAGCTTGGCGCGGGCCTCGCGCTCATCGCGGCGAAATTTCCCCAGGTGAAGCTGTCGGCTGGCGACGATATGAAGATCGACGCGTTCAAAACCGGCGAGACGATGAAAGTGGTCGCGCGGGGAACCGCGATCGACGCGAGGCCTTTCTTACAATCGCTGATTTTCAAGCCTCCCGCCAATGACGATGCCCGGCAAAGCAGCAGCGGGGCGCGCACTGAAGCGGGTCCATTCAAAGAGATCGAATTCGACGTCAAAACGGACATTTTGAGTGGATATAACAAACAGATCATTGCGGGGGCCGAACTGAGATTTGCAAAACGCGGCGACGAAATAAAGCAGTTCACTTTTGCCGGAACCTTCGGCCAGCAGCCGATTTCGTGCAATCTGACCGGGGCGGACGCCTCGCCCCAACTGAACCTCGTCAGCGAGGATGCGGGATCGCTTTTGCTTTTCCTCGACCTCTACAAGCACATGGAGCGCGGACGGCTTTCGGTTGGGATGCGTCTTGGACCGGACTCGCTAGCCGGCGTCCTTCGCATCGACGATTTCGTTTTGCGCGACGAACCGGCATTGCGCAGGCTCGTGGCCGAGGGCGCTCCGCCGCTCGATACCCCGGGCAAGGTACAAAAGATCGATGCGAGCGCGGTCGCTTTCAACAGGTTGCAAGTGCGGTTTCGCCGCGACGGCACCCGCCTCGATCTCAACGCCGGAACCATGCACGGCGAAGCCATTGGACTGACCGTCGACGGTGCCGTCGATTTCGTGCACGACCAGGTCGACATGAGAGGTACATTTGTTCCCGTTTATGCCTTCAACAATTTGTTTGCGAAAATACCCGTCGTCGGGCTCATCTTAGGGGGCGCCACGGACGAAGGATTGATAGGGGTCAACTACCGGATTAGCGGCTTAGCCAGTGCGCCGACGCTCACTATCAATCCGCTCTCGGCGATCACGCCAGGAATCTTCCGCCAGATATTTGGCGTCGTCGATTTCGACCCCATGCATCCGCAGCAATAGGTTCGTCAAACCGGCGCGTCCCCCAACTCAAGCCGCTTCTCTATGCGCGCGATGCGTGCTTCGAGACGGTCGAAACGAACCGAATGTTCGGCAAGCTGGACTTGCACATGCGCGAGGTTTGTCACTAGATGTCCAACGCGAGTAGTCAAATCATCAAGTCTCTGCTCGATGCGATCGACAGACCCCCGGATATGGCGAAGGTGTTCAAGAACGAGATTTTCAGCACCGTTGGGCATCTGCCAATCTCCGGTTAAATGACCTTCAATAAA
Organism: Methylocella sp.; assembly: GCA_036560885.1. Lineage (GTDB taxonomy): Bacteria > Pseudomonadota > Alphaproteobacteria > Rhizobiales > Beijerinckiaceae > Methylocapsa. Next base: position 275 of record DATBQJ010000004.1, on the reverse strand, counting down.
ATATGCCGCTTTTTTCCCAGCGACAATCTTACGACGCCTTCGGTAACATCGCCTAAACCTATCGTCGCGCGCTCATCGGTGACGGTCTCGTCGTTGACCCTGAGGCCGCCCCCTATGATCTGGCGCCGCGCCTCGCCTGTCGAGGCGACGAGCCCCGATCTGACGAAGGCCGTGAGCACCCCAAGGCCCGCTGCAATCTCGGCGGCGGGGATTTCGACACTCGGCAGGCTCGCCGCTAGCGCCCCTTCCTCGAAAGTTTGCCGCGCCGCGCCAGC
>DATBQJ010000003.1:0-27599 GCA_036560885.1 Methylocella sp. | reverse complement strand
CAGGCCTGACTGAGGTGTTCCGAGGCCTTCCTTGTCGAAAAGATGGAACGTCGCCAGGCTGACGTCGGAGATTTCCTCGTCGCCGAGAGTGAGGAATTGAAACGGCGATATATTCTGCGACGATAAATCCACTACCGGCATAACCGCTAGTGATCCGCCGGTCGTAGCCGCCAAAGATGCCCCGGCGATTCCCAGCACTGATGCAGCTTTACTTGGATATTTCCCCTTCGAAGCGCGCTTCGCTTGCGACATAGCAGAGTCCCTTTCCATTGAACAAATCCGCGGCGAACCCCGCTGCATTCATAGCACTTTTCGGGCGCTTTGAATAGGACTGTGCGACGCGAATATGAGAACGCCTCCCATCGTAAGCGCGGCTATTTTCAACATTCTGCCGGTGGCCGCCAGAATGTTGACGCCATGGTTCGCAATTTTCCAACTTGGAGAAAAGTCGCTGCACGCTGCGTCACGTCGGTCAAAGACTGAGGAGTCACATTGATGCGTTTACTGAAGCCTGCCATCTGTGACGACCTGCTCGTCTGCACCAAAGCCGAGGTGTATCAGCTTCGCATCAAAGGCTGCGGTGTCAGGGCACGCCCTCGACGATCTTCTGCGGATTGGCAAGCTTCCCTCTGGCCGAATTGATTGAAGCATAGCAGTGTTCTCCAGATCATGCTTTAATCGCCCTAACAGGGTGTAGTTCAAAGCATGAGGCGTAGGCAACTTTTCGCATGTTCCGATCATGTCCACAATAGAACAACGCCGCGATCAGATCTTTCCGAAACTTGGGCCCGAGGAGATCGCTCGTCTCGAGCACTTCGGCAACGTCCGGCATTACAAAGCAGGTGACCTCTTGTTCGAGACCGGTAAACGGAGCCCCGGCATGTTCGTGCTCACAGCGGGGTTGGTTGCCGTGTGCACTCGAGATGGAATGGGCCATGTCTCGAAAATCGTCGAACACGAGCCGGGCGAGTTCCTTGCCGAGATTGGACATTTATCGGGCCGACCCGCGCTGGTCGACGCGCGCGCGACCACAGATGTCGAAGCACTTCTCATTTCCCCTGACCGTCTACGTGGCGTGATCATCGCCGAAGCCGAACTTGGCGAGAAAATCATGCGCGCTCTCATTTTGCGCCGGGTCGCCTTGATCGAGAACGGCACCAGCGGCCCGGTATTGATCGGGCCCGCGTTGAACTCTGACATGGTACGCCTGCAAAATTTTCTCGCACGCAACGGCTATCCGCATCAGACGCTCGATCCTGACGAGGATGCGGACGCCCAGGTGCTGGTCGAACGCTACGCCACAGAACCCTCGGAGCTGCCGCTTGCCGTTTGCTCGGATGGAACCGTGCTGAAAAATCCCAGCACAACGAAGCTCGCGCATTGCCTCGGCATGGTCACCTGCGACGCCCCGGATCGCACGTACGACGTCGCGATCGTCGGCGCTGGACCGGCTGGACTTGCAACCGCTGTCTATGCTGCGTCGGAAGGCCTGTCCGTGATCGTATGCGACGCCAATGCCTTTGGCGGACAAGCGGGTGCCAGCGCCCGCATCGAGAACTATCTCGGATTTCCGACCGGCATCTCCGGACAAGCGCTCACTGCACGCGCTTTCGTGCAGGCCCAGAAATTTGGCGCAGAAGCAGCCATTCCCGTGGAAATAACCGGTCTCGATTGCGGCGCCGCGCCGTTTTCGCTGAGCTTGATCAATGGAGGGAGCGTCAAGGCGCAAGCGGTGGTCGTGGCAACCGGAGCGCGCTATCGGCGCCCTGCTATTCCACTTCTGCAAGACTTCGAAGGGCGTGGCATTTGGTATTGGGCGTCCCCGATCGAGGCGCGGATGTGCCGGCGCCAGGAGATCACGCTAGTGGGAGGCGGTAATTCGGCCGGCCAGGCGGCCAATTTTCTTTCCGGCTTTGCCGCCAAAATTTTTATGCTGATACGGGCGGAAAGCCTGGCCGCGTCGATGTCGCGCTATCTGATCGACCGAATTGAGGCGCGGCCGAACATCGAGATTTTGTGCCAGACCGAAATCGTCGCGCTCACCGGCACTCCAGAAGGCCGGTTGGAGCGGGTACGCTGGCGCCACGCGCTGACCGGGGCTGAAACGGAGCGGGCAATCCGCAATGTTTTTTTGTTCATTGGCGCCGATCCCGCAACCAACTGGCTGCGGGCGTGCGGTGTTGAACTCGACGCAAAGGGATTTGTCCTGACAGGTTCCCAAGCCAGCATGAGTAAAGGCGCGACGACCGGGATGTCTCGCCCGCCGTTGCCGCTCGAATCAAATGTCCCTGGTGTGTTCGCGGTGGGCGACGCAAGGTCGGGCTCAGTAAAGAGGGTCGGTGGCGCCATCGGTGAAGGGGCGGCGGTAGTCGCGCAGCTGCACAGCTATTTTGCCGCGAGTCGTTTATAGCAGGTCACACAAATTTCCAGATAACGACCGCCATTTGTCGGGCATCTCGTCTCTCGGTCCCCGAGGCACGCACGTGCATATCAATAAAGGGTCATCGGAGACGCAAACAGGCTCCCTGACAAACAAAACTCGCCTCCACAACAACGTCGCGCGGAAGCTTCAGACTTGCGATTCGTGCACGTAACACCAGCGCCAATCCTCACCAGGCTCGAATGATTGGATGATGGGATGCCCGCTTTCGTGGAAATGCATCCGCGCGTGCCGATGCGGCGAGGAGTCACAGCAACCGACATGCCCACAGGTTAAGCACAGACGCAAGTGCACCCACTTCGAGCCTATTCTCAGGCAATCCTCGCAACCTTCCGCACTCGGCGATACTTCGCGAATCATATTCAGATGCGGGTCAACCATCTCGTCCCATCCCTTCCCGTCAAACGTTCAGCGGATAGATTGGCACCGCCGCCGGGCATTACCTCGCACGTATGCAATGCGCAGTTTATCCGTGATCGGCAGCTCGCAGATTTGCTCCCTGTGTTCGCCAATGATCCTAACGTCGTCAGATAAACGAAGAATGTTATCAGGCATTGTCAAATAGGCCAAGACAAGGCGATATTCGGTTGCCGGCCGCATAAGGGCGATTATCCGGGGCGTGTTTGGGTGCCGGGCTGCGCATCACGGTCCGGAGCTTTGCCGGGGAACCCCGCATTTATTAGGGATTTTGCCCCCCTTGTTTGGCGGCAGAGAATTTTGGACCGAGTGAGCGTTGACGGACCACGACCGACAATGATGAGCACTACGTCTATGCCATAGCCCTATAAGAATGAGCGTGAGTGCTTTCGACAAGGTGGTAGGGCCGCGCGTTCCACGTCACGGCCCCGTCACAGCTTCAAACGTCGCGCCTCCGATACCTCTACTCCGAGTACCGTCCGCCGCCGGAATGGTCTCCAGCGGTTGCATTTTGTACCGAAGAGTGGTACATAGGTATATCTATAGAGCAGCAGCGTGATTGTGAGCTTTCGGGACGAATGGCTGCGTGCCTTCTTTGTCGAGGACATGCGGTCGCGGCACATCCCGTCCGATCTCGAAAGCCGGCTCTTCCGTAAACTCCAAATGATCGACGACGCGACGACCGATCAGGACGTGCGGGTGCCACCCAGCAATCAGTTTGAAAAGCTGCGCGGCAACCTGGCGGGTTTCCACTCGATCCGCGTCAACAGCCAATGGCGGCTGGTCTTCCGTTGGGATGGCAGCCGCGGCGAGGCAGAAGGCGTCTATCTCGACGACCACAGCTACAGATGAGGCGAACGATGCTGACGACGAAGCGCAAGCCGGCCACAGTCGGCGAAATCCTTATCGAGGAGTTCATGCAGCCCATGGGGTTGACGCAGGCCGCGCTCGCCGAAGCGATGGGAGTTCAGCGCAAGCATGTCAACGAGTTGTGCAACGACCGTCGGACCGTCACGGCGGCGACCGCGCTCATCCTTGCGCACGTGTTCGGCAACAGTCCCGATTTCTGGCTCAACATCCAGCGGCGCAGCGATCTGTGGGAAGCGATGAACAGTCCGCGCGAGCGCGCGCGGATCGAACGCGCGAAGCCTTTGGGCGCCGCCGCGGCGTGATCCCAGTCACAATTCCTTTGCCATGACCGCGAAGGACGCTCCAGGGTTGCTCCCCCGGGGCGTTCGCAGTTCTGAAGTGGCGGAGGGGGCGGGATTCGAACCCGCGATACGGTTTCCCGCATACACACTTTCCAGGCGTGCGCCTTCAACCACTCGGCCACCCCTCCACGGTCCGTATGCGCGCCCCGGCTGGTCCTCTTAACCTTCCGGCGATGCGGATATCCGCGAAAGGCGCGCTGCACTATAGTGCGGCGCGCAGTCAGCGCAAGCGGGCGCCAGTCATGGCTTCGAAGCCCCGGTCGGTTTTGCTGTATCGGCTGCGATCCTTTGGTGTTAGTTGAGCCATACCGGCCGCAAGTTCCAGCAGGCGCGATTTGCTGGAAATGCACGCGGCGAGCTGCAAAACCATAGGCCTGCAAAGGTGGCCAATGTCTTACTCAACTGCCGATACGCACGCCGACGTTCTCGTGGCTGGCGCTGGCGCCGCCGGCCTCTCCACCGCGCTGGCCCTTGCGCAAGCGGGATTTTCGGTTGTCTGCGCCGGCCATGTCGATACGCGCGCCAACGGGCGGACTGTCGCGCTGTTTGAAGCCTCGCTGCGCTTTTATAAGGCGCTCGGCGTTTGGCCGCATTTTCGGGGCAGGACCGCGCCGCTCGCCCGGATCGCGATGATCGACGCCACCAGAGCGCGGTTTCCGGTGCCCTCCGTTTCGTTTGCCGCAACCGAGATCGGCCTTTCCGCTTTCGGCGAGAACATCGAGAACAATGTGCTCGTCGAAGGCCTTGCCCAAATCGCGGCGACGACCAAAAACCTCGTTCTGCACGAAGGCATGATCAGCGACATAAGTTTTGACGAGGATGCGGTCCGCGCCACGCTCGCCAGCGGGCAGAGCGTCACCGCAAAACTCGCTGCCGCCGCCGACGGCCGCATGTCGCCCGCGCGAACCAAGGCAGGGATCGGCACGCGCACTTGGACCTATCCGCAGATTGCCTTCACCGCGCTCCTTTCACACGCGAAGGCGCACCGGAATATTTCGACCGAGTTCCACACCCGAACGGGACCTTGCACGCTTGTTCCGCTCCGCCCAATCGAAAATAAGCCGAACAGGTCAAGCCTCGTTTGGCTGATGTCCCCGGAGGAGGCGGAGCACCGGCGCGCGCTTTCGGACTCCGAGCTGGCGCATGAGATCGAGGATCAAGTCGATTCGCTTCTCGGCACTATCGAGATCGATGGGCCGGGCGGCTTTTTTCCCATGGCGGGGATGAGCGCCAATCGTCTTGTTGGCCATCGCATTGCGCTGATCGGCGAGGCCGCGCATATTTTTCCGCCGCTCGCCGCGCAAGGCCTAAACCTCAGCCTGCGGGATAGCGCCGCTCTCGTCGAAGTTCTGGAAGACGCCCGCGCGCTCGGGGGCGACATCGGCACCGCGCATACGCTGAAAACCTATGCAGCCGCGCGCCGGAGCGACATTTTCTTGCGCACGAACGGAATCGATATTCTCAACCGCTCGCTGCTTTCGAATCTTTTCTCTGTCGATTTTTTGCGCGGCGCAGGGTTGTTTGCTTTTTCGATAATAGGTCCATTGCGCCGCGCGCTCATGCGCGAAGGCGTACTCACGCACGGGACCTTGCCGCGCCTCATGCAAGAGCGGCCATTGCGGCGTTTCGCGGATTCCCCGCGCGGCGCGGCGCCGACCGGTATGTCCGCGCGGGGATAGAAGGGCAATCGAGGAATATTTGCTGTGAAAATCGCGACCTGGAACGTCAATTCGGTCCGGCAGCGGACCGAACGTCTCCTGCGCTACCTGCGCGACGTTGCGCCCGATGTCCTCTGTCTGCAGGAGCTGAAATGCGTCGATGCGGCGTTCCCGTATGCGGAAGTCGAGGCGGAAGGCTATAATGCCGCCGTGCATGGGCAAAAAGGTTTTAACGGCGTGGCGATCCTTGCCAAGGCGCCGGTCGAGGTCGTGCGGGGCCTTCCTGGCGGCCTTGATGACGAGCAGGCCCGCTATATCGAGGCGGTCATCCCAAATGGCGAGGGTATTGTCCGCGTGGCCTCGATCTATCTCCCGAACGGCAATCCGCCGCACACCGAGAAATACAGCTACAAACTCGCCTTCATGGATCGCCTCATCGCGCACGCAAAACAACTCTTGGCGCTGGAGGAGCCGCTCGTGCTTGCGGGCGACTACAATGTGATTCCAACGCCCCGCGACGCCGCCGACCCCGCCGCCTGGGAGGGCGACGCGCTGTTCTTGCCGGAGACCCGGGCGCGCTTTCAAATCCTTCTCAACCTCGGCCTGACCGACGCCCTGCGCGCAACGACGGACGCCGCCTCGCTTTACACGTTTTGGGATTATCAGGCGGGCGCGTGGCAACGCGACAAAGGCATCCGCATTGATCATCTCCTGCTTTCGCCGCGCGCAGCGGACCGGCTTATCGACGTTGCCATCGACAAGGAAATGCGGGGCGAGGACAAGCCGTCCGATCACGTACCAGTCCGCATCGCATTGGCATGACGGCGCAGCGGGGCATCCGCATTGAAACGTCCAACTCGCCGGCAAGGCTCCTGGCGAACGCTAGCCTACATCGCGCGGCGCGCGCGGACGCGATCCCTGCTTTGCCCAAATCCGCGTCAGCGTGCCCTGCTGACCTACACGGGCTTCGTCCTGGAACCAAATTTCCAATGGCTTGCCACGGGCGTGCTCGGGCAGAACGGACACGATCGCGGCGCGAAAGTTTTTTTAAAAGCCTCTTGGGCCTGCGGATCGCTCTTTGGATGTTGCGGCCTGACCGAAAGCCGCACATAGTCCAAGGCTTTGAGCTGCTTGCCAACGGTGCGTTCGGTAGGGTGACGCCGAACATCTCTTCAATGCGGCGTTTCAGATCGATGCACCGCCACCGCACCACGCCATCTTTTTCGGTATCGGGGCCTTTCTCGACGAGAGCGGTAACTTCGGCTTTCTGCTCTGCCGTCAGCCGGGATGGCCGGCCCGGCGCCTTGCGATTTTCAAGCCCCGCCAAACCTCCGGCATTGTAGCGATGCACCCAGTTGCGCAGCGTCTGGCGGTCCATGCCGCAGGTCTCGGCCGCCGTTTTGCGGTCATTGCCCTCAAGCACCAAGGCGATTGCCAGCATCCGCCGTGCTGCCTTTGCGTCGCGGGCCTTTGCTGACGCTCCCCGCAACTCTTTCGCTGTAAAGTTTTTGCGCGTAATACCGATTGCCGCCATTGCCGCCTCCTTGGCCGACGGCAGTCAGTCAGAGTTTCGCTGATTCGGGAGTCCCCTCCCGAGTCAAAAATTAGGCCGGTTGGTATAGTTGACTGGAATATGCCGCAAGCGGGACCTGATTTTCCTGTCGCAGAAACCTGTTGCCAGCGGCCCAAAGGAACTTTCGGCCGATCCAGGGCGTTGCTTTTTGCGGCGGGCATTGGATGAGGCCTCTGCACTGGAAAGCGAATGAGCCGCGCGCGGACCGCTGCCGGCGCCTTAGAATGGGAGATCGAAAGTGAAACTGTATTTTATGGCGATGGTGCTCATTATTGCGATCCCACCTTTTGCGCGCGCGGACGAATTGAGCTGCGTTAGCACGACATTTAATTTTCTCTCGCCCAACGATAAGGTGTGTGTCGCGGATTTTGACGATCCAAAGGTCGCGGGCGTTACCTGCCACATCTCGCAGGCCCGGAAAGGCGGATGGGGCCAGCCGCTTGGTCTCAATGAAGACCCGTCAAATTTCGCGGTTACTTGCCATCAAACCGCTCCCATCAGCGTCGACATGTCGAAGTTACCGGACAATGAGGAAGTCTTCACCGAGAAGACGAGTATCATTTTCAAGGCCACGCGTATTTATAGAGTGCTGGACAAGAAGCACAACACGCTGGTTTACCTCGCCGTAAGCTCGAAGATCATCAGCGGTTCGCCATTCAACTCCGTCAGTTCCGTGCCGATCATGCCATGGGGATCGCAATCATCGCCGGACGGCAATAAATAACGCAAGTCAAACCCAAGTCACCGCGGGCTTCCGCTCAACTCAAATCCCGCAAATGGCGGAACACGATCACCCGGGAGACAAAGCCGGTGACAATCGCGACGCCCGCCGCGATGAGCGCGATGGCGGCATAGATATTCTTCCCCAGCGAAAAATCGCCGAACATGGCCTCTAACTGATCGCCGCCGGGGGTCGCTCTTAGCCACGCCGCCACACTTCCAAACGCGAAGAAGACAAGGACCGCAAGCAAGCCGCCGATCGCGCCACCGCGCAGTCCGAGCCGGAAAAAATGGCGCTGAAACTGGCGTGAAATATAGCTGTCGGCGGCGCCGACGAAATGCAAGATTTCGATGATTTCGCGGTTGCCCGCCATGGCGCCCTGGGTCGCAAAGCCGACCGCCAAGATCATCGCCGCAAGCACCAGGGTGAAGATCACCGCGGCGGCGAAGACGACGCTCTTTGCCATGATCGCGAGGCGCTCCAGCCAGAGGCGATGGTCATCGACGCTCGATCCCGGAATGGCACCGGAAAGCGTCTTGCGCAGAACGGCAATATCCATGCGCTCGTTTTTGTCGAGTGCGACGACGATGAGGCGCGGCACAGGCAATTCAGAAAAATCGAGACCAGATCCGAGCCAAGGCTGCAACAGCTCCTCGGATTGCGCCTTGGTGTAGGCGCGCACCGACGCAACCCCCGGCATCGCCCGGGCAAGCTCGACGGCTTTTGCCGAATCGGCGTCGAGGTCGCGGCCAGCCGTTGGGCGGATTTGAATGGTCATTTCGCGGGCGACATTGTCCTGCCAGCCGCGCGATGCGTCGCTAATCAGAACGGCCGCGCCGGCAGTCAGCGAGGCAAGAAACGTCATGATCGCGACCACAGTGACAAGCGCGCGCCCAGCGATCGAAGCTGAAGGGACAAGCGCGATCTCGCTCTTCATGCTGCGTTTAAGGCCAAACCCTGTCATGCCGCGCGAATTCAACTGCCGCTGCCACCCATTTCCCGCCGCCGCTTAGGTGCGCCTGTCCGGAAAATTGCGCAAGGCCAGCCCCACCTCAATCGTAAATATGGAGGCGGCCGTCGCCCAGAACCAAACGGCGTGCGCCGTCGAACTGGTCCATCAAGCCGAGATCGTGCGTCGCGATTACCACCGACGTCCCTGTTTTGTGAAGCTCGGTGAAAAGCCGTAACAACCTGCGTGCGAGACTTGGATCGACGTTGCCGGTCGGCTCGTCGGCGAGCAGTAGCTCCGGCCGCACAATGAGCGCGCGGGCAATCGCAGCGCGCTGCTTCTCGCCGCCGGAAAGCACCGGCGGCAGAATATGCGTTCTTTCCCCAAGACCGACCCAATGCAACAGCTCCATCACCTCGGCGCGATAGCTGGCTTCTTCCTTGCCGCGCACGCGGAGCGGAAGCGCCACGTTTTCATAAGTTGTCAAATGCTCGAGAAGCCGGAAATCCTGAAAGACGACGCCGATCCGCCGTCTAAGCGAGGTGATTGCGGCTTTATCGAGCGTCAAGGCGTCGCTCCCGAATAGGCCGATCGCGCCGCGCGTCGGCCGCAGGGACAAAAGCATGAGCCGCAAAAGCGTCGTCTTGCCGGCTCCAGAAGGGCCGGTCAGGAATTGAAACGACTGCGGCTCGATGGAAAAGCTAATATCCTTCAGGATTTCCGCTCCCATCCCGTAGCGCAAGCCGACGTTTTCAAAACGGACCAAGCAAGACCTCGTTTCCGGCGCCCCGGTATTCCGGTTTTTTGGATGCTTACACTTCCACGGCAAATCAAGCGAAATTTACAGCTTCGCCGGCGCCACAAGCCAAAGCTCATAAAGTGGATTGTGACATCAAGCGATTTCGGGCAGCGACATTTTGGCGGCCATACGCAACACGGCCCGGCCTTATAAGAGAACAAGCTGCGGGCGTTAGCCCCCTGGCAGCTTCCTTCAAACCAAATTCTTCAATTATCTCCGGCGAGTGGCGGTGCCGCTTCCGGGGCCGGCGCGGGCGAAGACGCCGTCCGCAAAAGGCCCTGCATCTTCTTGTGCTTGGCCACATAATAATAGCCGCCGCTGAAGAGCGCCGTGGCGCGGTCCTCATTGCCGTCCGCGAGCCTATAAGCATTGGCGAGATAAGGAACAGCGTACATCAGGTTGGTTTGCGGGTCGAGCAGCCCGCGCGCGTCTCCTCTATACCCCATCTCACGCGCCGTCGCATATTTGATCTGCATCAGGCCGAAGCAATGGTTATGGACGATGCGCGGATTATAGCGGCTTTCGCGCATCACGATGCGATGGACGAAAGCCTCCGGGACGCCGTGAATTCCGGCCTCGCGGGCGATCATCTGGTCGTAAGCGGTTGGCCGCTCCGCTGGACGCGCGAATCCCATCGAACACGTCAGCAACGCGGTGGTGGCACCCAACGGAATGCACAACAAGCTTAAGGTCTGCATCCTCCGCATCTGAACGCGGATTGAGGCCGCAGAAAGGCACGCCCGCGCGGCGTCAGATTTGGCGCTCGATAAGCATGTTTTTGATTTCGGCGATGGCTTTTGCCGGGTTGAGGCCCTTGGGGCAGGCCTTGGCGCAATTCAGGATCGTGTGGCAGCGGTAAAGGCGGAAAGGGTCCTCGACATTGTCAAGCCGTTCGCCCGTCGCCTCGTCGCGCGAATCGATGAGCCAGCGGTAAGCTTGCAGCAATACGGCGGGGCCGAGATAGCGGTCGCCGTTCCACCAATAGCTCGGGCACGATGTCGAACAGCAGGCGCACAGGATACATTCGTAAAGTCCGTCGAGTTTTTCGCGGTCGCCCGGCGTTTGCAACCACTCCTTTTCGGGCGTGGGCGAGGTTGTTTGCAGCCAGGGCTCGATCGAGGCGTGCTGCGCGAAAAACACGGAGAGGTCGGGCACGAGATCTTTTACGACAGGCAAATGCGGCAACGGATAGACTTTCGCGGCGCCCTTGATCTCGTCCATGTATTTGGTGCAGGCGAGTGTGTTGGTCCCGTCGATATTCATCGCGCAGGATCCACAAATGCCTTCTCGGCAAGAGCGCCGGAAGGTGAGCGTCGGATCGATGTTGGATTTTATCCAAATCAGAGCATCGAGAACCATCGGACCGCAATCGCTGCGATCGACAAAATAAGTGTCGATGCGCGGGTTTTGCGTGTCATCCGGGTTCCAGCGATAGATCCGGAATTCCGTAAGGCTCTTGGAGTCGCCGTGCTTCGGCCACGTCTTGCCGGGCGTGACGCGAGAATTGGCGGGAAGGGTGAATTCAACCATCTGGTTCTCTTATCTCTTCACTCAATAGACCCGCGGTTTCGGCTCGATATAATGCATCTCGCTGGTCATCGTATAATTATGCACGGGCCGGTAATCGATTGCGACCGTGCGAGCATCGGGATTGATCGAAGCCAGCGTGTGCTTCATCCAGTTCACGTCATCGCGTGCGGGGAAATCTTCCCGCGCATGGGCACCGCGGGATTCGGTGCGGCGCGCCGCGCCATCCATGGTGACGGCCGCTTGCACGATGAGATTGTCGAATTCCAAGGTTTCGACGAGGTCGGAATTCCAAATCATCGAGCGGTCGGTGACTGAAATCTGGTCGCGGGCCTCCCAGACTTCATGGATGAGCTTCGAGCCCTCCTCCAATACCGGCCCGGTGCGGTAGACGGAGCAATGGCTTTGCATCACTTGTTGCATCTTGAGGCGCAACGCGGCGGTCGGAAGACCGCCATTGGCATAGCGGAAGCGGTCCAGGCGAGATAGCGCCTGGTCTGCGGAATCCGCCGGAAGCTCTGCCTGTTTGGCGCCCGCCGTCAGGAGTTCCGCGGCGCGCAGGCCGGCGGCACGGCCGAAGACGACAAGGTCGATGAGCGAATTCGAGCCGAGCCGATTGGCACCATGGACAGAAACGCAAGCGCCCTCGCCGAGCGCCATGAGGCCGGGAACGATCGAATCGGGATCGCCGTCCTTCTTGACGATGACCTCGCCATGAAAATTTGTGGGAATGCCCCCCATGTTGTAATGTGCGGTGGGCAGCACCGGTATCGGCTCCTTGGTCACGTCCACGCCGGCGAAAATCCGGGCGCTTTCGGAAATGCCGGGTAGGCGTTCGCGCAGCATCTTTGGGTCGAGGTGTTCAAGGTGCAGATGGATATGGTCCTTGTGCTTGCCGACGCCGCGGCCCTCGCGAATTTCGATTGTCATCGCGCGCGACACCATATCGCGCGGCGCAAGGTCCTTCACCGATGGGGCATAACGCTCCATGAAACGTTCGCCTTCGGAATTAGTCAAAAAACCGCCTTCCCCTCGGCAGCCTTCGGTGATTAGGCAGCCGGCGCCGTAGATGCCGGTTGGATGAAATTGGACGAATTCCATGTCCTGTAGGGGCAGCCCGGCGCGCAGCACCATGGCGTTGCCATCGCCCGTGCAAGTGTGCGCCGAGGTGCATGAGAAATAGGTGCGGCCGTAGCCGCCAGTCGCCAGGATAACAAGCTGCGACCGGAACCGGTGAATGGTACCGTCGTCAAGCTTTAGACACACCACGCCACGGCAGCAGCCATCCTCCATGATCAGGTCGATCGCGAAGAATTCAATGAAGAATTCGGTCTTGTGACGCAACGCCTGGCCGTAAAGCGTGTGCAGCATCGCGTGGCCGGTCCGGTCGGCCGCCGCGCAGGTGCGCTGCGCCGCCGGACCCTTGCCGAATTTGGTGGTCATGCCGCCGAAAGGGCGCTGGTAGATGCGGCCGTCCTCGGTGCGCGAGAACGGTACGCCCCAATGCTCGAGTTCATACACCGCGGCCGGCGCATTGCGGCAAAGATATTCGATCGAATCCTGATCGCCTAACCAATCCGACCCTTTGACGGTGTCGTACATGTGCCATTTCCAATCGTCTGGCCCCATATTGCCGAGCGCCGCCGCGACGCCGCCTTGCGCCGCAACCGTATGCGAGCGGGTCGGAAATACCTTGGTGATGCAGGCCGTCCGCAGGCCCGCCTGCGAACAGCCGACGGTCGCACGCAGTCCCGCGCCGCCCGCGCCGACGATGACAATGTCGAACGTATGGTCGGTAATCGGATAGGCGGCGCCGGTACGAGCCGGAGCGGCGTTGCCGCCGAATGTGGCGCCGGATGTCATGCCGTCGTCTTTCAAAATTTCCACTCAGGTAAAGCTCAGTTTCAAGACCGCATAAATGCAAGCCAAGGCGATGAAAACCGAGAAAAAAAGATTGCCGATTAGCGCCCATTCCTTCAGCCGCGCGGCATGCACGTAATCGTCGATAATCGACTGCATTCCAAGCTTCATGTGGAAGACCCCGGACAAGATGAAGAGAAGCATCAAAATCGCGGGAAAGGGATGCCCGAGTTCGGCCCGCACCGCCGCATAATCCTTGCCAGGAAGCGACAAGACGATCGCCACGAATGCAATCGACAGCGGGACAAGCGCGACCGAGGTAGCGCGCATGTTCCATGTGTCCGCGGTGCCGGATTTGGCGGAGCCGAGGAAGCGCACTCTGCTCATCGCAGGGCGAACCGGTTTGGGACTTTTCGCCATAATTGCCAATTCCTCGTATCCTTCCTGGCAATGTTCAAGATTTTGCAAATCCGCCGGTCGGCGGGCATACAGGAGCAGCCCTAATTAACCAGATATGCAATGCCCCAGACAAGCAATGTCAAAACAATGCCGCCGATTAACGTCGCTTGCGCTAGCCATTCGCGCAGCGGATGCTCGAAACCACGGCCTGTGTCCCAAATGGCGTGACGTATGCCGCCGAGAAGGTGATGGAACAGGGCCCAGGTGAAAGCGAATAGAATCAGTTTCCCGGCGAACGAATTTAAGAAATAGGCGGCCGAGTCGTAGACGCCGCCGCCGGCAGCAACGGCAATCAAGAACCACGCGAGCAACAATGTGCCGAAATAGAGCGCTGCCCCGGTGATGCGATGCGCGATTGACATCGCCATGGTCAGCGCTGGGTGGTAGATTTGCAAATGCGGCGACAGCGGCCGCCGGTTCTCGATTCCAGCCGCGCCGGACTCCGCTTCCGTCATGGCGTTTGCCCCCTCTTAGATTTGATTCCCCTTCCCCTAAAGCAATTGGCCAGCGAGGGCAACGCGTACATTGGCCATGCTTTTTCATTATTGTGTTTTTCCGGTATAGGCTATCATGCCTTGATGCTCCCTGGCACAAATTCGATCCGGCCAGAACACCTGGCCGATGGCTTGGAAGACACACATGGTGCGCAGCCGCAAATTCACCGCGTCGGTGCTTGGTGCCGGTTTGCTGGCGGGAACCTGCTGGCTATTGCTTGCCTTCGCGGGGTTTCCGTCGGCGGCCTTGGCGGCGGCGGGCCGCGTCACCATCGTATCGGACGGGGTCCCACGCACCGCTATCCTCGTCCAGCACCGGCGCCTCAAACAAGCCCGCCGGCCGGCGGTCATCATCCTGCGCGGCGGCAGAGAGAAGGGCGCGCGCCTCCGGCGGACGTTTAGCCTCGAAGAAATGGCGCGGTCATCCGGTGCGAGCCTGATATATCCGGAACCTCTATCCGGCTATTGGGGCGGCGTGCCTGGCTTGGAAGCCAATCACGATTCGGTCTTCATTCATGATCTGATCGCCAAGCTCGTCGCCCGCGGAATCGCCGACCGCAGCAGGGTCTTTCTCGTTGGCATATCCACGGGCGGGATGATGGCTCTGCGGCTCGCATGCGACGAAAAGAACGTGTTTGCGGGAGTAGCCGTACTCGGCGCTAGCATGCCAGCCGATCTCGAAGCGTCCTGCAAACCGCCCTATCCGCTTCCACTTATAATGATCGCCGGCACCGCGGATCCAGTCGTTCCCTATCATGGCGGCAAGGCAAGTTTGCCGCATGGCAATACGGAGCTTCTCTCCGTCGACGCGACGCTTGGACTCTTTGGCAAGGCCGCCGGCTGCACCGGGGGCACGACCGCCACCATCTTCCCCGACAAGGACACGCATGACGGCACGCGTGCCTACCTCGACAAATTGAACAATTGCAAAGTGCCCGTCGAAGCGGTCCGGATCGAAGGGGGCGGTCATGCGCTCCCTGGTCTTTCGAGCGAAGCCGGGCAAGGCCTCTCCAACGGCGATGTCAATAGCGCGAAGCTCGTTTGGGATTTTTTCCGCCACCTTGGCGGCTGAAGCCGAGCGCCCCGCGCCGGCCAGCGCGCGATGGAGGCGTTCGACACGCGAAACGCGCATCCGCAATGCTGCCGTGCTCGATGCCTCGCTCAACGCCCAAAGCATTGCCATCACGGCCGCCGCGACTACACCCGCGCGGGTATTGCCGCGATGCGAGCCGTTGGCATTGGCGAAAGAATGTTCAGGCCGCTTGTCCGATATCGGCTTCTTCGGCCTCGCTTTCCTCGGTCTTGCCGCGGCGCGGGCCTTTTTGCAATTGCGTTTCGATTACTTTCAACGACTCCGTCTCGGTCAGCTTTTGCACAACAAGGATTTCGCGGGCCATGCGATCGAGCGCGGTCTCGTAGAGCTGCCGTTCGGAGTAGGATTGCTCGGGCTGCGTATCTGAGCGGTAGAGATCGCGCACCACTTCGGCGATCGCCTTCAAATCGCCGGAGTTGATCTTGGCTTCGTATTCTTGCGCCCGGCGCGACCACATGGTCCGTTTGATGCGGGCCCGGCCCGCCAAAGTATCCAATGCCGCCTTAACGCCAGGGGCATCGGCGAGCCTGCGCATTCCGACGCTCGCGGCCTTCGTTGTCGGCACCTTCAGGATCATCTTGTCCCTAACGAATCTAACCACGAAAAGCTCGAGTTTGAAACCCGCGACTTCTTGTTCCTCGATGGCGACGATCTGGCCGACGCCGTGGGCCGGATAGACCACATACTCATGCGGCTTGAATATCTGCCGCTGAGGGGCCGCTGGCTTGGCCGGCTTATGCGCCCCATGTGCCGGGAGAACCGGTTTCTCGCCCGGCCTTGCCTGCATTATGTTGGTTTGGGCGGCGCCGAGGCGCGCGGGCGCCCCAGCGCCCGGCCTGCTCTCAATGGACGGCGGCGTCTCGGAGTCCAGCGTATTCGCGGTGCTCTTCCCGGCAAAAGGCTTGCCTGTGCCGTTGGCGGCGGCTTCCAATGGGCCGGCCGCCGCGTTCGCCACTCGCTCTTTTGAGTCTGATTCCAGCTTCGAAGGGTTTCCAGCCAACCCACCGGCAGGCGGCGAGGCCGCTTGCTTGCGCGCCTCGGAAAGCCGCGCAGCGTTTTGCTTGATGGCAAGAATCGCCGCCGCGGCTACCGTGCTCGCGGCCGGGTTGCCCGCGGTGCGGGCCGGTAACTCGACAGCCTTGCGCACCGCCGCCGCCGGTTTGGCGGCAGCGCGGCGCGAAACTTCGACGCCCGGCGTCTTTTTCGCCGCCACCGTTCCCCCCGCCACTTTATTGGCGGAAGCAGGCTTTACGCTCTTTCCCGAAACCGATTTTGCGCGCGCCCGCGCGGAGGCACTCCGTTTAGCGCCATTTACTCGGGCGAGCGCCGACTTGGCACTCCGGGCCGCGCTCTTCTTCGCAGCGCGGATCTGGTTACTCGCGCGCGGTATGGCGCGTGTCGTTGAAGTCTTTTTCCTGGCCGCCGACTTTGCAACAGCCGGGCTCACCGCGTGGCCGCTCGCAGCCGTTTTGGTTTTCGTTTTCTGCCTGGAACTGCTGGCAGCGTGCTTCCTGGCGGCAAGCGCACGCGCCGCCGCCATTCGCTTAGCCTTAAGCGCAACAGCTTGTTTCGACGTTTTTGCCTTGGGGGTTCCCGGCTGTTTGGCCTGGGCCGTCTTGTTCGCCTGTTTTGTCTTGGACGATTTCATGGTCTTCTTGACAGACGCCATAAAAAGCGCGCTCCTTTTTCCTGTCCCGCTTTGGAGACGAGACGGCCCTCCACGGCGGGCAAACGCGCCGCCGTTCGCAAACTCTAAGTTCCGGCCCTGGAGAGGCGCGGAGCGGGATGCTCCCAACCGGAGATCGTCCGTCCGTGACTTGGCCGGATTGACGCAACGAGACAGTTCCGGCCGCAGCCGTCAGAGAATTTTTGTCCCGGCGCCCTTAAAGCCTTTAAGACGCGGACACAAGGAAACCGCAATTTCCCCCTCTTGACGGACGCCAAGAGGCAATGTGGCACAAAAAGAAGCAAAAATCAAAGGATATACTGCAAGCACCCAGATTCAACCCCCGTTCTCCACCAATCCGCCGGATTTTTTACGTGACGCGGCAAACAGCCGGGCTGAACCGTAGCGTTAGACCAAGTCCGGAAAAAATTGCTCGATCGTGCCGTTTCAATCGTCTGATTTTTAGCTCGGTAAAATTGGGACGCGGTCTAGTCTCCTTGGCCGGGATTTGGGGAAAAATAAGCCTCTAGCTTGCCGGGCGTGCCGTCAAAAGTCTTGGCGTCCGGGGGAGCGTCCCGCTTAATTGTGATATTCGGCCAGGACCGTGCCATGTCAAGGTTAAGCTTAAGCCATTTTTCGAGCCCGGGTTCGGTGTCCGCCTTGATCGCCTCGGCCGGGCACTCGGGCTCGCAAACTCCGCAGTCGATGCATTCATCCGGGTGAATCACCAGCATATTTTCGCCCTCGTAGAAGCAATCCACGGGGCACACTTCGACGCAATCCATATATTTGCATTTGATGCAGTTTTCGACGACGACATAGGTCATGGCCATTTTCCTTCGCGGGCCAGCGCCGCATCGCCAGCGCGGCCAGTCAACGGCCCAATGCCAAAGAGCAAGGGGCCAGGGAGCATCGAGAAAAGCTCCCGGCGCGCGCCTCCCTCCCGGCTTGCTATTGCTTACCCTAGGGCGAAGCCGGGAACGGCGCCATGGACCGGGTCTCCATGGTATCAAAGCCCTTCCAAAATTTTCCAGAAACGCGCTTTCGCCCGCGCGGCACCTTGGCGATGCCCGTCGTGCGGCGCGAAATCTATTCCATATGGAAAATCTGCTTTAGCGCCATTGGTCCAAAAAGTCCAAGGATTTTTGCAGAATTTTTGCCACTCCCCTGCCGTTTCCAGACCGCGGACCGGAAAATGCGCAAGCTTTCAAAATGGACCTTTGGCAGGGCCGGTGGGTGGGCAAATCCCGGGGTCCGGCAATTCCTCGAACAAGTTGGATGCTTCGGTAAAGCTGCGCCGGCTTTTGCCGGGAGCCACCACCTTAAGAACCCGCACCCGCCGCTCGAGCGCGATCGTCAGAACATCGCCCGGCCCAACGCCCTTGGCCGGGGTTTCAATCCGCCGGGCATTGAGGCGCACATGCCCCCCGGTGACGAGCCGCGCGGCAAGGCTCCGGGTTCTTGTCACCCGCGCAAACCATAACCATTTGTCGAGCCGCTGGCGGAGCGCCACGCCTTGACCCACCGTCGTTCCCGTTTGCCCACTAAATATCCATGATTAGCGCGATTTCAAGCGAGCATACCACCTTTGGCCGGAGCTAGGGGGTTGGGGCAATTTGCTCCGGGCTCGACGAGGCCGGTTAGCGTTTGCCACAAATTTTTGACGAAAGACGGTTCCATATCACGCAAAATAAAGACCATGCGGGTGCTGTGATCGCCATCAGGCCAGGCTTCCAGCCGCACCGGCGGATGAAAGACATGCTGGACGCCCTGAATGACAACTGGCGCCAAGGGATCGTCGGTCAACGCCACGATCCCCTTTACGCGCAAGAGCTTGGGTCCGTGCGCCTTGCGCAGCAATTCGAGAAAGAGATCGAGAGCGGAAGGCAGCAGCGGCGCCTCGTGGCGCATGCAGAAGGCGCGAATGCGGGCGTCGTGCCGGTTGACGTCCAGGACGCCGGCGGAATGCTCATGGTCATGCCCACTATTCGCCGCGAAAGCTTCCGCGTTCAACCAGCGCCGCACATGGGGAATTTTTTGATCGGGATCGTAGATTCCGGCATCGAGCAGCGCCCCGGCCGTGGCTTCGCCTTGCGCGGCGTCGAGCAAAGCCGCGCCCGGATTGAGTTTTTTCAGGCGCGCGCGAAGATCCCGCAGAGGACCGCTGCCTGCCGTCAGAAGATCGGTCTTGGTGAGGACGAGCCGGTCAGCCATGGCCACCTGCTTCACCGCCTCCTCATGCGTGTCGAGCGTGGCGTTTCCATTTACCGTATCGACCAGGGTGACGACGCCGTCGAGACGAAACCGCAGCTTGAGGTAGGGGTGCGCCATGACCATGTGCAGAACCGGCGCCGGGTCGGCGAGGCCGGTCGTTTCGATCACGACCCTTTGAAAGGGTGCGATCCGGCTGTTGTCGCGCCGGCGCAATATATCTTCCAGGGCGGCAATGAGATCGCCGCGAATCGAACAGCATAAACAGCCTGACGTCATCACGAGCATGTCGCCGTCAACGCGCTCGACGAGGAGATGATCGAGGCCGATTTCGCCGAATTCGTTGACGATGACCAAAGTGCCCGCGAGCGCTGGGTCGCGCAGCAGGGCGTTCAACAGACTCGTCTTGCCGGTCCCAAGAAAGCCGGTGATGACGGTCAGCGGGAAAGCCGGGGGCGGCCTTTTTTGCTGCGGGGTCACCGGCGGCGGCGCGGCTGGCAAGCCATGACTAAAAGTTCATCGCTTGGCATGCTTCTCCGGCGTCTTGCTCTTTGTCTTGCCCGCGTGCGCTGTGGCTTGCGCCGGGACATGCAGCTTTTTAGTGAATTTCGGCGCGGCTTTCGAAAGTTTATGGCCACTCGCCTTGGCGACGCTGGCTTTCTTTCCGGGAGCATTGCCGTGCGCTTTTTTCGATGCCTTATGGGATCCTTTTTTTGCCCCTTTTCGGGCAACCGGAGGGTCCGCATCGCCGGTTTCGCTTCGCGCCAGCCGATGCGGGGGGAGAACATCCGGCATCGTCGCGCCTTTGGCTCGTTTAACTGCATCCTTCATCGGCAGGGCTCCGGCATCGGGGCGGAGCGGCGTGTCTTCAAGCGCCGTCCCCGGCGGGGCGGGGGCATAGGCGCTCACAGCGTCCGGCGGTTGCGCAGTGCCGACCGGCGAATGGGCCGGCCGCGCTTGCGCGACGAGTCCCGCATAGCCCTCGGGTGCACCGGCATAGACAGGGACGGGATCGAAAGCTGGACGCGGCGCCAAGCTAATGCGCGGTGCCATGGGAAAAGGCTTAACGGCAAGCAACGGAGCCATCACGCGGCCGAGTTCCGCACTAAATTGCGCCGCTCCCTTGCCGCGTTTGCGGCAGACCATTTGATGCATGTCGGGCGCCGCCGCCTGGGTGGGCTCCGCGAGGCCCGCAAGCGAGCCCGACGGCCGGTCTATACCGGCGAAGCCGCGATCGAACAGGGCCGCAGCCAACATCGCGCGGCTGCGCGGATTGGGCGCGCCCAAAATCACCGCAATGAGCTGGCGACCGTTTTGGCTCGCGCTTGCAACCACATTGAACCCGGCAGCGCAGGTGAATCCGGTTTTCATCCCGTCGGCGCCCGGATACCGGCCGAGAAGGTCATTGTGGTTGCGGATGATTTCCCCGCCAAGCCGCATCGCGCCAATATTGAAAAGAGCCGCCTGCTCGGGAAAGGTCAAATAGAGCGCGCGCGCGAGGATCGCGAGATCGCGTGCGGAAGAGACATGCTCCGGGTCCGGCAGGCCGTTTGGATTGACAAAATGGGATTGGGTGAGGCCGAGCTCGCGTGCCGCCCCGTTCATATCGTCGGCGAACGCTTCGACCGACCCAGAAATCCCTTCCGCGATGACGACGGCGATATCGTTCGCCGATTTCACCATCAGCATCTTTAGGGCGTTGTCGAGGGTCACCATCGAGCCCGGCCGGAAACCCATCTTCGACGCGGGCATCGATGCCGCACGCGCCGAGACAACAAGCGGCGTATCGAGCGCGATGTGATGGTCCCGCACCGCGCTCAGCGCCACATAAACCGTCATGAGTTTTGTCACGGAAGCCGGATACCAAGGCTCTGTCGCATGATCCTCGTAAAGAACCGCACCAGACGGCATTTCAATTACAAGGGCCGGGCCGGCAAGCGCCTGATTTGCCCAAACGCCGAAAAGGGCCGCTGCGAGACAAAGGAAAGAGCGCGAGGCCTTTCGGAAGGGGTTTCCGGCGCGAACCGTTTCAGCGGTTGCTGGATAAGGCGGCAGGCCTTTGCATTTGAGGTTCATGTCCGGATCCCGGCCGAATCGGGGCGCGCTAACGAAAAACCGTTTCTTCGTCTAACTCGCATGAGCGTTTCTGAAAAGTATCGTAACGGGCCAACACGGCGAAGGTTGGGCAGTGTGGTAAGGCGGCCACATATTGTGAGACGGCATCGCTGTTCAAACTGAGAATTAAGGCTCCAGCCAGCGGCGTATGGCGCTAAGGGGCAAACCATTAATCCCTGGGGAATTCGTCAAAACACGTTTCATGCCAGCAGCGATCGACAGCAATAAATGGGGCGGCTCATTGACGGCTTGCAGTTTTGCGGTGCACCATTAATACTAGCGGGGCGATTCCGCCACCCGGGTCAGCGTCAATGACCATTTCTGCCGCCATCCACCATATCACCCACTACAAATACGACCGGCCGGTCGTGCTGGAGCCGCAGACCATCAGGCTGCGCCCTGCCCCGCACTGCCGGACAAAGATCACCGCCTATTCGCTTAGGGTGACGCCGGCGGATCATTTCGTGAACTGGCAGCAGGACCCGCATGCCAATTGGCAAGCGCGGTTCGTGTTTCCGGAACGCGTAACTGAATTTAAGATCGAGGTCGATCTGACCGCCGAACTTGCGGTCGTCAATCCGTTCGATTTTTTCATCGAGCCCGATGCCGAGCAATTTCCGTTCGCTTACGATCCCGAGTTGAAGGCGCAGCTCGCGCCCTACCTTGATGCCGAACCGTTGGGCCCGCGCCTAGCAGCCTATATCGCGGCCTTGCCCAAGGGCCCTGTCCGTGTTGTCGATTTTCTTGTCGATCTCAATATCGCGCTGCAGAAATCGATCCGCTATTTGATCCGGATGGAGCCCGGCGTCCAGACGCCGGAGGAAACTCTTGAGCTTGGTTCCGGCTCTTGCCGCGATTCGGCCTGGGCGCTCGTTCAGATCCTGCGTAATCTCGGCCTCGCCGCGCGCTTCGTCTCGGGCTATCTCATTCAATTGCGCGCCGACATCGAGCCTGTCGACGGGCCGAAAGGCACCCAAAAGGACTTTACCGATCTGCACGCCTGGGCTGAGGTTTATCTGCCCGGCGCCGGTTGGATCGGGATGGATCCGACCTCGGGAATGTTCTGCGGCGAGGGGCATTTGCCGGTTGCCGCGACGCCGCATTACCGCTCCGCCGCGCCGATTTCCGGGCTGGTCGAGCCGGCCAATGTCGATCTCCATTTCGATATGCGGGTTACCCGTGTCGGAGAGGCGCCCCGGATCACTTTGCCATTTTCGGAGTCCGCCTGGGCGAGGCTCGACGCGCTTGGCGAAAAAATCGATGCCGATCTCGTCCGCGGCGACGTCCGCCTGACGATGGGCGGCGAGCCGACCTTCGTCTCGATCGACGATTTCGAATCGGCGGAATGGAACACCGCCGCCGTCGGACCGGCGAAACGCGCGCTTGCCGACAAATTGATCCGCCGGTTGCATACGCGTTTTGCGCCGGGGGGCTTGCTGCATTACGGCCAAGGCAAATGGTATCCCGGCGAAAGCTTGCCGCGCTGGAATTTTGCGCTCTATTGGCGCAAGGACGGCAAACCGATGTGGAACAATTCCGGCCTCATCGCGGACGTGGCCGTGACTCTGCCAGCCGGACCTGAAACAGCGTCCGAAGCCAGTGTGGCGCTTGTTGAGAAACAAACGGCACGGGCCGAGATTTTAGTGGTCAACATCGCCGAAAGGCTTGGAATTGAGACCGAGTTTATCTTGCCCGCCTATGAAGACCCCGCGGCTTGGCTCGTGAAGGAAGCCGATCTGCCCGAAAATACCAGCCCGCTCGATCCGAAAATCGAGGATCCGGAAGAGTGCAGCCGGATGATCCGGACGTTCGCGCGCGGCCTGACGAAGCCCACTGGCTACGTCCTGCCGGTGCAGCGCTGGAATGCGCAAGCTGATCCGCCAGCTGCCGCCGCGCCGCAGCGATGGCAAAGCGAAAAATGGTCATTGCGGCGCGGCAAGCTTTTTCTCGTCCCTGGCGATTCGCCGGTGGGCTTCCGGCTGCCTTTGCAGTCGCTGCCATGGATCCCGCGCGCGTCCTATCCCACAATCGTGGCGCGCGACACACTGGAACCACGCGGGCCATTGCCGGACCGTGACGAGATCGCGCAGCATTATGAGCACGCGGCATCGGAGATGGGCGTGCGGCAGCCACGCATCGAGCAGGAGTCGATCGAGGGCGCGGTGCGCACGGCGCTCTCTGTCGAGCCGCGCGACGGTGTCCTTTGCGTCTTCATGCCGCCGGTTAAGATGTTGGAAGACTACCTCGAACTTCTCGCGGCGGTCGAGGCAAGCGTTGAGGCCGCGGGCATGCCTGTGCATATCGACGGCTATCCGCCGCCCTTCGATCCGCGCATCAACGTGATCAAGGTAACGCCAGATCCCGGGGTCATCGAGGTCAACATCCATCCCTCGGAAAGTTGGCGGGCGCTCGTCGCATCAACGAGCGGCCTTTATGAGGATGCCCGCCAAGTGCGACTCGGCGCCGACAAATTCATGACCGATGGACGCCACACCGGCACCGGCGGGGGCAATCATATCGTGCTGGGCGGACCTTCGCCCGCCGATTCGCCAGTGCTCCGGCGGCCCGACTTGCTCAAAAGCCTGATCCTCTATTGGCAGCGCCATCCCTCGCTTTCCTATTTCTTCTCGGGGCTCTTCATCGGCCCGACGAGCCAGGCGCCGCGAGTCGACGAAGCGCGGCACGATCAGCTCTACGAACTCGAAATCGCGCTTGCCAGCACGCCCCGCGCGGGCGAACCGGCGCCGCCATGGCTTGCCGACCGCTTATTCCGCAATTTGATGGTCGATGTGACCGGCAACACCCATCGCGCGGAAATCTGCATCGACAAACTTTATTCGCCCGATAGTACGACAGGGCGGCTCGGACTGGTCGAATTCCGGTCATTCGAAATGCCTCCGGACGCCCGGATGAGCCTTGCGCAGCAATTGTTGCTGCGGGCGCTCGTCGCCTGGCTTTGGCAACAACCGCAGCAAGGCGAACTGGTGCGCTGGGGCACCACGCTGCATGATCGTTACATGCTGCCGCATTTCGTTTGGAAGGATTTTCTTGGCGTCCTCGGCGATCTCGGGCAGGCAGGCTATCCGTTCGAGCCCGCCTGGTACGAGGCGCAATATGAGTTCCGTTTCCCGTTCTTCGGCGCAGTCGAGCATGGCGGAGTAAGGCTCGAAGTGCGCCAAGCGCTCGAACCCTGGCAAGTGATGGGCGAGCAGAGCGCGGCAGGTGCAACCGTGCGCTACGTCGATTCCTCGGTCGAACGCTTGCAAATCAAGGCAAGCGGTCTTGTGCAAGGCCGCCACGCCGTCGCCTGTAATGGCCGCCGCGTCCCTCTGACGCCGACCGGGACTTCCGGCGAAGCCGTCGCCGGCGTGCGCTTCAAGGCTTGGCGGCCGCCCAATGGTCTGCATCCCACAATTCCGGTCCATGCCCCCTTGACCTTCGACATCGTGGATGGCTGGAACGGCCGCGCGCTTGGCGGCTGCGTCTATCATGTCGCGCATCCCGGCGGCCGCAGCTACGAGACGTTTCCGGTTAATAGTTTTGAGGCAGAAGCGCGCCGCCTTGCGCGCTTCCAGGACCATGGCCACACGCCGGGTGCCTTCGATATGCCCCCCGAGGAACATTGTGCCGAATTCCCGCTGACCCTCGATCTGCGCCGCCCGCGCCTCATGTGATACCGTGTGTCACGGACAGCATCCCCCGCTGGAGCTTTTGGCTTTTGCGTCTCTAAACCCCCCAAATATCCATTGGATTGCTTCTGGCTGCGCTTGGGAGGCAACCCGCTGGATTTCGAGCCGCCGCCACGCGGGAGCGAGGACGGATCGCGCTTGTGCTAAAAAAACCCACCCCCCTTCGTTTGAACCGCTTCCAAGAGGACGAATAAGCGCATGACTCGCCTGGTGCGCGGATTGGCAGATCTCGCGAGCGGATACAACGTCATTTTGTGCGACGTCTGGGGCGTCGTCCACAATGGACTCATGGCCTTCGAGAAAGCCACCGAGGCGCTTGGCCGCTTCCGGGCGGGCGGCGGCAAGGTCGTGCTCATAACGAACTCGCCCAACCCCAGCCGGATTGTCGAGGCGCAGCTCGCCCGGCTTGGGGTTACGCGAAAAGCCTATGATGCAATCGTCTCGTCCGGCGACGTCACCGTTTACCTGCTCATCGCGCGCGCCAGCGCGAACCTCTTTCATCTTGGCCCGCCTGACGAAACCGCCTTGTTAGAGGAGGTTTTTGCACTGACTGGTAAGGCGCCCCACCGCGTACCGCTAAAACAAGCGAATGTTGTCCTCTGCACCGGCCTTGCCGATCCCTGGCACGAGACGCCCGCAGACTATGACGCGATTCTTACCGACATGCGAGCGCGGAACCTCGACCTCATTTGCGCCAATCCGGATATCGTGGTGGAGGACGGCGGCCGGCTGTTTTATTGCGCCGGCGCGATTGCGGAACGCTACGCCGGGACGGGCGGCAAAGTGATCCAGGCCGGAAAACCTTTTGCCCCGATTTTCGCGCGTGCACTCGAATTAGCGCGCGGGCCGGGGGCCAAACTCATCGATCTCGCGCGGGTCCTGGTGATTGGCGATTCCATGCGAACCGACATTAAGGGCGCGTATGACCAGGGCTTCGATAGTCTTTTTGTGACATCCGGCATCCATCGCAAGGAGCTGCATGGCGGCTCGGCGGGCGCGGGGCTCGACGCCGCCGCGTTTCGCCAATTCATGGAAGCCGCCGATTTCGCGCCAACGGCGGCAATTCCGGAACTAGCTTGGTAGAAAGTCCGGGGAGGGCGCGGCGCGGCCTTGACGCGGCCCCTCCGCCCATGCAGTTTCCCGGCGAGTCCGGAGCTCCGCCGGCGCCCGCCGGGCGCCTTACGATTTGGGTTCCCTTGGCCGATCCGTCCTCCGCTAAAAAATTCGTTGTCGGCATCGATCCGGCCGTACCGCCGCCCGGACTTGCAGGCGCGGTGGTCGCGATAGGCAATTTCGATGGCGTTCATCGCGGTCATCTCGCGGTGATAGAGCGCGCCATGACGCTGGCCCAGGAACTTAAGTGCCCCTGCGCGGTCCTCACCTTCGAGCCGCATCCAGCCGATTTCTTCAAGGGTCTCAACACGATCTTTCGCCTGACGCCGTCCGGCGCCAAGGCCAAGGCGCTGGAACAGCTCGGCATCGACGGAATGATCGTCATCACCTTCGATAAGGTTTTGGCGAGCCTTTCGGCGGAAGCTTTTATCATTGAAATTCTGGTCCGCCGTCTAGCCGTCCGCGCCGTCGTCGCGGGCTATGATTTCCATTTCGGCGCCGGCCGCTCAGGCTCGCCCGCCCTTCTCAAGGAAGCGGGCAAACGTCATGGCTTTGCCGTTGAGATCGTGGATCGGGTTTTGGCTGGCACCGCGAACGATAATGAGGCCGCCTCCTCCACGGCGGCCCGAGCGGCACTCGAAACAGGCGATGCCGAACGCGCCACGCGGCTGCTCGGTCACCCCTTTGCCATCATGGGCAGAGTCATCCACGGCCAGGAACTCGGCCGGACATTAGGTTTTCCGACGGCCAATCTTTTGCCGGATCCAAGCTGCCGATTACGCCACGGCGTTTACGCGGTCCGCGTTGTCGTTGGGACAAAAACCTATGGTGGCGTGGCGAGCTACGGCCGCCGCCCGACGTTCGACAATGGCCGGACGCTGCTCGAGGCTTTTCTGTTCGATTTTTCCGGCGATCTTTACGGCGAGACGATCGAGGTTCTGTTCATCGGCTGGATCCGGGCCGAGGCAAAATTCGATTCGGCGGAAGCGCTCGTCGCGCAAATGAGACTCGATGAAGCGCGGGCAAAAGAGATCCTTCGGGTGCTGTCCTCTGGTTGAACGCGGCAGCCACTTCGGCGGCCTTATATGGGTTCCTTAACGGGCGGGCGGCGGTTTTTCCTCCGGATGCCTGGTGGCTGCGGCAGGATGCGGCGTTGGTCGCGAGGCAGCTGCGACAGGATGGGTCGTTGGACGCGGTGCCCCCGCGACAGGATGCGGCGCCGGCGGTATGGCCGAAGGATGCGGCGGATTCGGAGTTGCGGCCTTCGGCGGCGGCACGGCCGCGACGGGATGCGGCGCCGGCGGGGTGGCCGAAGGATGCATCGGATTCGGAGTTGCGGTCTTCGGCGGCGGCACGGTCGCGACCGGATGCGGCGCCGGCGGGGCATTCAGCGGCTTGGGCGGGGTTCCGCCATTGATTGGAGCGTTTTCCTTGCCGGCGCTGGTGGCCTTGCGGGGCGCCATCGGGGTGGGGGAGAGATTGCCGGCCGGCGGCACCGGCGCGCGCGGCGGAGTGGTGCCGGGCTCCTTGGCAGCCACGGCGCCCTTGCCGGTGAACTCGCCCGGTTGGGAGGTGGCCGCAATCGGCGGGCGGCCGTGATTCTC
>DATBQJ010000002.1:0-2977 GCA_036560885.1 Methylocella sp. | reverse complement strand
AACGGCTCGATCAGCCCGCTCCGGCGCAGGATCTCCAGAATCGCCGGTTGCAGGGCCGTGCCGCGGGTCTCGTGATGGGGCTCCGGACGGCGCTCCACGACGCGCGGCCTGACGCCATGGCGAAGCAGCTCGCTGGCCGCGTACAATCCTGCCGGTCCGGACCCCACGATCAGGACGGTCGGGCCACGCTCACCAATTTGACGGGAATTCAGCAAACGACATGTCCTCGATGGACGCCCACCAGTCGACCGCGCACAGAGTAGCCGCAGGTCTATGCGTTGGGCAACAACGCAGCACGGCCACCAGCTCCGCTTCATCGAAGCCTTCGCGGCACTGCACCGTGTGCAGATTACGGCTTTCGGTCCAACCAAGCTCTGCAAGCGCCAGCGCGAGCCGGGTCACGCGGGCCTTTCCCTCGGGATCTTTTTCCTAGAATGCCGTCAAGCTAGCATGCCGTCAATAAGCCGATCCGCCGCACCCGCTCTAGCTGGGCGCGTGCAGCAATCGGCCACGCTGCGGCGCGACCCGCCCCAGCAATGAACTCCCGCCGTCGCATCCGTCATCCCCAATTCGAGGCGTGAAGGTCTCGCAACTTTTGTTGTGGTGCAAGCGGCGGCTCCTGGCGCATCGCCGACCCCGGCGTCCTCCCCGCCCAAAGCCTAAAACAGGGTTCCAAGTGTCAGACTTCAACCACTAGCGCCTCATCTGGGTACTTGAACCGCTCCTAGACGACGTGGATCGTCTTGAAACCAGAATCGCTGAAATTCTCCCTTGGGGAAATAAGAATCATGTGTCGTCACGCGCGCGCCGAGACTTCTGCCAATCCAGTCGACCACGAGCTCGGTGGCGGTGAACTGATCATATTTTCCAGGCGCTTTCACGTTATCGAATGAGGACGCGTATTCCGTTAACCCAGTCACTTGGTTTCCACAGTAGCCATCCGTAAGGTCCCTCACTAGCGCGAGCGACTTTCCAGACTTATACATTTTGCGCATGCCATTCGTCCGGCGCAGAATGCACCAATTTGTCTGGCCTCCAACATAGATCAGGTACGGCCTGTCCTTGGTGAGCGCCAATACCTCTTCGTAGGCGTCTCCGGTTCCGGCGCCGTCGACGCCGTCCGCCGAAATTGCGTCATTGGCATGGATGATAATCCCGGGGTGCTGCTGCGTTGGCGTTCCTCCCGTTATCCGGCGCGCTCGCCCAGCCGGAGACTCGACGTTACTCGAGTTCTTCACGATCCAATCGAAGGCCTCCTGCTGCGACCTCCCGACAGGATCGGTCCTGTCGCCAAGTTCGCCCAAATAGTAGTAACCATTGCGAGCCCAAAGATCTTTTGGAGCGCCGACAGGAAACCGCGCATCGATTGCATTCTGTCGCGCCCGTTTCTCGTCGGGGGACGCCAGCCGCTGCCGGGGGTCGTAAATAATGCTTCCACTCGGCGTAGGATCGTAACGGCCTTGAATGGGGTTGTCTTTGATATTGGCGTTCGCGGGCTGGCCCGTGCTTGGCGAATGGATGATGAGCGCGCCAAGATTTCGCGCCGCGGAACCGAATGCATTGACTGGGGCTCCTAATTCCTCGTCTCGCGATGCGGTTCCCTGGTCGGGATGATTGTTCCAAATGTCCATGATCACTATGGCCGTTTGCTTCCACTGATCTGGCGTCAGAACGCCTTGAGGAAAGGGCTCGTTCATCAAGTTGCATATTCTGATGAATGGGTCCCCGTCATCGTGGTAATTGTTGATCGATTTTCCCGGCAGGAACGCAATGCGCTGAGATTTTTCTTTAATGAATACGTTGACGCCGTCGATATGACCGGGAACCGGCGAGTTGTTATCGAGGCGGCCGGTAAAGGGTGGGTTCGAATTCCAAGCGACGACTTCCTCTGTCTCGGTCACCCATACGCAATTGCTTTGGTCAACATGATGCCCATCGTTTGGCGCGCAGGGTTGCCAGCCATGGGCGGTGTTGACCCTGAACATTTTCTTGCCAGTCGGAGGGCTCCATTCAACGGGGTCCGCCGCGGCCTTGGCTCCAGCGCCGATCAAGGTCGATGCGGCCACGACCGTTGCGCCAACCATCACGCGACGGCGATCGGGATCATTTATGTCAGCCATGATTCTTCTCCCAGTAAAATTTACTATAGTGAAGCGGTCATGCGACTGTCCCTTACCTCTCACTTTCGATCATTGTCGGATCAATCGCGACAGCGATCCTATTCGGAAAGCCGCAATTGAACAATTAGCTTAGGCCGCAGCTAGTCACGGTCGAAATTGGCGCTTCGCCGCAGGCCCACTCCGCCGCGTGACCATCCGGCGGCGTCGGCTCTATGGGGTATCGCCACCCTTCGCGACCACCTGAATTTTGCGCCTCGAAACTTTAGCTCACGCTCTCAAAACTCAATCCAGACCGTGTGAAAAGTCGGGCTGACTGGGTTCCGTTTTCGCGGGCGTGGCGATAGAATCGGCCATGACTCACATTTCCGGATTCGAACGTTCGCAGCTTTTGTTATTGCCGGAGGCGATTGACGATTATGTCGATCCTGAAAATCCCGTGCGCTTCATCGACGCCTTCGTTGATGAGCTCGATTTGGCGGCAGCGGGATTCGCCCGCGTCACGCCGGAGAAGACGGGCCGGCCGGGCTACGCGCCGGGCGATCTGTTGAAGCTCTATATCTATGGCTATCTGAACCGCGTGCGGTCGAGCCGGCGGCTGGAAGCCGAATGCCATCGCAACATCGAGGTCATCTGGCTGCTGCGGACGCTGAAGCCAGACTTCAAGATCATCGCCGACTTCCGCGCCGACAATCGCAAGGCTTTCCGCGCGGTTTTCCGGCGTTTCGTCGTGCTCTGCCGCGAACTCAACCTTTTCGGGCGGGAATTGCTTGGCGTCGACGGCACACGCATCAAGGCGGTCAACAACAAGGACCGCAACTTCACGAAGAACTCGCTGGAGAAGTTCATCAAGGCGGTGG
>DATBQJ010000001.1:0-10717 GCA_036560885.1 Methylocella sp. | reverse complement strand
ACGCTGCGGGACAAGGGGCATTTCACGGCCGAACAGGCGGAAACTTTAGCGGAGGCGCTTGGCGAGGCAAGCCAAGGCGATCTTGTGACGAAGGCGGATTTCGCGGAGCTGCGCACCGAAATCGCCGAGATAAAGGCTGAGCTCAAAGGCGAAATCGCGGCGGTAAGGACCGAACTTAAGGCCGAAATCGCGGCGGTGAAGACCGAGCTTTTGAAATGGACGATCGGCGCGATTGGTGTCCAGACGGTCGTCATCCTTGGCGCCCTGATGTCGATGATGAAAATCCTCGCGAAATAGGTTTTGCTCTCCAACGCGGCGGCATGGCGGCCGCGGCTCGCGATTGCCTGCATCACCCCTTCTCGCGCATCAGCCGGCCTTTTTCGCGGTTCCAATCGCGCGCCTTTTCCGTCTCGCGCTTGTCGTGCAATTGTTTTCCCCGCGCCAGCGCGATTTCGATTTTTGCCCGGCCCTTCTCATTAAAATAAATTTTTAGCGGCACGATCGTCATGCCTTGGCGCTCGGTGCCTTGCGCGAGCTTCGCGATCTCGCGCGATTTCAAAAGCAGTTTTCGCGGGCGTTTTGGCTCGTGGTTGAAGCGGTTGGCTTGCAAATATTCCGGGATATTCGCATTGACGAGAAAAACCTCGCCAGCGCGATCGACGCTCGCGTAGCTTTCCGCGAGGGTGGCCTTGCCGGTGCGCAAGGATTTCACCTCGGTGCCGGTGAGCATCAGGCCTGCCTCGAACGTCTCGCCGATTTCGTAATTGTAGCGGGCCCGCCGATTGTCCGCTGCGATTTTTCGCGGGCGCTCTGGCTTGGATGCCAC
Source organism: Methylocella sp. (assembly GCA_036560885.1). Classification (GTDB taxonomy): domain Bacteria; phylum Pseudomonadota; class Alphaproteobacteria; order Rhizobiales; family Beijerinckiaceae; genus Methylocapsa. The sequence goes on along the minus strand of DATBQJ010000001.1, from coordinate 9,891 downwards.
TTAAGGTCCCCCACACAATTTCGCTTTGTCACGCATGAATGAGCCCCGCGTGGATCATCGCCGCCTTGATCGCGGCTTGCGCCATCTCCGTAGCGGGCAGCATGGGAAGCCGTATTTCGCCAAGAATCTTGCCGAGACTCGAGAGCGCATATTTGGGACCCGCCGGACTGGGTTCGACAAACAAGGCTGCGTGCAGTGGAGCCAATTTGTCCTGCAGCCTGAGAGCCGCGGCGAAATCGCCAGCAAGACACGCTTCCTGCATTCGCGCACAGAGTTTCGGCGCGACATTGGAGGTCACCGAAATGCAGCCATGGCCGCCATGCGCCATCACCGCGAGAGCCGTCATGTCCTCGCCCGAAAGCTGGATGAAATTGGGTCCGAGCGCGTGGCGCTGCAAAGCCGTGCGGGCGACATTGCCGGTCGCATCCTTGACGCCCGCGATATTCTTCAGCTCAAAAAGCCGCTTCATGGTATCGATCGACATATCGACGACCGAGCGTGGCGGAATATTGTAGATGATGATGGGAATACCCACGGCATCGTTCACCGCCTTGAAATGCCGGAAAAGACCCTCCTGCGACGGCTTGTTGTAATAGGGCGTAACGATCAGAAGGCCATCGGCGCCGGCGGCTTCCGCGAAGCGCGCGAGTTCGACCGCTTCGCGCGTGTTGTTCGACCCCGCCCCGGCGATGACCGGAACCCTCCCCTTGGCCTCGCCAATGCACGCCGCGATGACTGCACGGTGCTCCTCGTGCGACAAAGTGGGACTTTCCCCCGTCGTCCCCACCGGCACGAGACCATGCGTGCCGTTGACGATCTGCCAATCAACGAAGGCACGGAAACGATCTTCGTCGAAGCGCCCATCTTGAAATGGCGTCACAAGCGCGGTGATCGAACCCTTGAAAGCTGTCTGTCTCTCAATTGCCACAGTGTTGCCTTTCCGAAGATTCGCCCAAGTGACGCCTCAATTCAGGGTCTTTGTTAACGGTCGGTTGAATGTAAGAACTGCCGGGGGACGAAGACATAGCCACTAAACCAGCTTCGGGAAAGGGCTCTTTGTCGAAGCATCTGGCGTCGGCGCGATCGGGCCGGCGCACGCAGGCGCTCGACGGTAGCAGTGTTGGATAAGGGCCATTTGCCATTTGTTAAGAAAGAATGGTTCAGATTTTCCGCTTCCGCGCCGCTTTGTAGGATTGGGTGGACCATGCTCACAAGGCAATTTCATTTCGGGCGCATCCCTGGAATCGGCGCTGTAGCAATTTGTGCGCTTGCCGCGGGATGGACCGCGGGGCAGCGCTCGCTGTTCCTGACGAGTTACCGCGAGGAGCCAGCGTCCCTTTCTCCGCCTCTGGTGCCAGCGCGCGATTCCGAGGGATCCGCATCTCCCAACGATGAGTCTCGTCCAAGCGAAAGCGGTCTCGTCAAGCCTGCCCCAAACGCGTCACCGCAAGCGAGCGTGCTCTCGCCGGACTTCACGTCGCAGAAGGAACGCGACCTGACCGGACTTGCCGAGGCGATCGCGTTTTATAAAGCTGGCGACCTTGCGCATGGCGATATCGCGGCAGTGACCGCAAAGGACCCAACCGTCAGAACGGCCCTTGAATGGATCGCTTTGCGCAGCTTTCCGCGTGAAACCGGCTTCGAGCGGTTGCAAACGTTCATGCAGGCGCATCCAGTTTGGCCCGCGCTGGACTGGCTGAAGAAGCGCAGCGAGGAAGCCCTCTACGGCGATCACAAAAGCAGCACGCTCGTAAAGACGTTTTTTAGCGGTTCCGACCCCGAGACTCCAGCGGGCAAGCTCGCTCTTGCCCGCGTCTTGATCGGCGACGGCAAGACCAGCGAGGCTGCCGCCCTAGTGCGGGCGGTGTGGCGCGAAGCCGATCTCAACCCCCAGCTCGAAGCGAAGGTGAAATCGGATTTCAACGCCTATTTGAGCAGAGACGATCATAAATTCCGTGCCGATCGTTTGCTCTACAAGAATGAGATCGCGGCTGCTTTTCGCGCGGCCACCTTGGCCGGGCCGGATGTGCTGGCGCTCGCCAAGGGACGTGCCGCCGTGATCAACGAAGGGCCAAGCGACAAACTTCTTGCCGCGGTTCCCTTGTCCCTTCGCACCGACCCGGGCTTTCTATTCGCGCGGATTCACAAACTGCGCCACGCCGAGAAAATCCGCGCAGCAGCCGATATCATGCTTGCCGCCCCACGCGATCCCTCGCGTCTCGTCGATGGCGATGCATGGTGGATCGAACGCCGGCTTCTCGCCCGCAAGCTCCTCGATCAGAACGACGCGGTCATCGCCTACAAGGTGTGTGCGGAACATTCCGCGGTGTCGCGCGAAATGCGGATCGAGGCAGAATTTCACGCGGGCTGGATCGCGCTTCGCTTCCTCAACGATCCGGTGCGCGCGGCCGGGCATTTCGACGCTATAGCCAAGCTCGCCGAGACACCAATGTCAAAGGCGCGAGCGGCTTATTGGCAGGGCCGCGCTGCCGAGGCAAGCTTGACGGACGGCGCCTGGACGGCGGCCCGCACGTTCTATGAGAAGGCGGCGGTTCATCAGACAACTTATTACGGCCAGCTCGCGCGCGGAAAACTCGGGCTAACAACTCTGCCGGTCCGCTCCATTGCCAACGAGGCAAAGGGAGAGGACCGCGACGACGCGATCAAGGTGATCGAACTTCTCTACGCCGCCGGCGACAAGGATTTGGCGGCTCCGCTTGTCTTCGAAGCGGCGCATCACCTTGCCGATGAGACGCAAGTGGCGGCTCTGGCAAGCGTCGTTGCAAAGCAGCGCGATGCGCACCTTTCGCTCAGCTTCGGCAAGATCGTAAGCCAGCGCGGCATGCCGGTCGATGCGCTGGCCTTCCCGGATTACGGCGTGCCTGCCTTCGAGCCTTTAGAAAATTCCGTCGCGCCGCCAGTGGTCTATTCGGTCGCGCGCCAGGAAAGCGCCTTCGAGCCATCCGCCGTCTCGGCGGCCGGAGCCAAAGGTTTGATGCAGATGATTTTGTCGACCGCAAAAAGGACCGCCGATCATGCGGGCGTTGCCTTCGACCCAAAGCGGCTCCTGACCGACGCGGCATTCAATGCGCAGCTCGCCGCACGCCATCTCGGCGAGCTCATGGCCGAACAAAAGGGCTCGTATATCCTGACCTTTGCGGCCTATAATGCCGGCGGCAAGAAGGTCAAGGAGTGGATCGATGCGTATGGCGACCCACGCAAACCTGGCGTCGATCCGGTCGACTGGGTTGAGCGGATTCCTTTCACCGAAACCCGCAATTACGTCCAGCGGGTTATCGAAAACCTCCGTGTCTACCAGGTTCGTTTGGGCGAGAGCGGACCAACGTCGAACGAGGCCCTTCTCAAGGCTGAGGCGAAACTCTGAGTCCTGGCTTCGCGAAGATCCCCGAGCCGGCTTTTCCCTTTTCAGATTGAGCTGTTCATCGCGTCAGAATCCTGGATTTTCAATTAGGCATTCGCTTTTTGGATCGCAGGCGGATTGGACTGAGAACATCAGCGTCCACGATAAAGAAGGAAAGTCGGGACCGTGCGTGGCCGGCTGATGAGGCTCCTGAGGCGAACCGCACTGCTGCTCGCGGTGGCCATCGTAACGCTGCTGGGTGCCCGCGTCTACTATTCGCAACGTGGCGCCCCTCTCGAGCCGTGGCACACCTTCGCGCCGCACGAGTTGAAGGCCAAAGCCATCGATGGCGCCGATTGGATTGATTATCTCAAGGCTGAAGACAAGCTCTTCGTGGAGGTAAAGCAAGAAGTCAGCCAAAAGCTCGACCCGGGCGAGCGCATTCCGGTCAATCGCTATTTCGAGGGCAGCCCCGTCTATCCGGAAGGTTTTTCGCAAGACTGGAACAGATCCTATGTGCTCGAGCCCGATGGTGCGCCGGTCGGAGCCGTGGTATTATTGCATGGGTTGACGGATTCTCCTTATAGTTTGCGGCATATCGCCCGGCGCTATCGCGAACACGGTTATGTTTCGGTCGCAATAAGGCTGCCAGCGCACGGCACCGTTCCGGGCGCCTTGACCGACGTCGAGTGGCAAGACTGGATGGCCGCGACACGTCTGGCTGTCAGAGAGGCGCGACGGCGCATCGGCCCATCGCTCCCATTGCATATGATCGGTTTCTCCAATGGCGGCGCCCTCGCGTTGAAATATGCGCTCGACGCCCTCGATGATCCACGCCTGACGCGGCCGGATCGTCTCGTGCTAATTGCGCCGATGATCGGGATCACGCGATTTGCGCGCTTCGCGGGATTGGCGGGCTTGCCGGCGATATTGCCGGCCTTTGCGAAGTCCGCTTGGCTCAGCGTGGTGCCGGAGTTCAATCCGTTCAAATATAATTCGTTTCCGGTGAACGGCGCACGGCAAACCTCTCTCCTGAGCGACGCGCTGCAGCAGCAGATCACGCGCCTTGCGCGGGAAAGGCGCTTGGATCGCTTGGCGCCGCTCTTGACTTTTCAATCCGTCATCGACTTTACCGTCAGCACCCGGGCAATAGTCTCGGCATTGTATGCCCAACTTCCATCGAATGGCAGCGAACTCGTGCTGTTCGATCTGAACCGAAATGCCAAGTTCGGCCAACTGCTGCGGACCACCTCGGACACCGCGTTGGCGCGTCTTCTGCCGCCGCCGCCGAGGCTGTTCAGAACGACGATCATCGCCAATTCGAACCTCGACACCAGTGAGGTCGCCGAACGCGTGACCGAAGCCGGCGCCGTCGCGGAACAATCGCGCGCCTTGGGGCTGTCCTATCCGCCGGGCGTCTTCTCGCTCTCGCACGTCGCCCTGCCGTTTCCAATCAGCGATTCGCTTTATGGGATGGAGCCAGATCCTGCCGAGAACTTCGGCGTCAATCTCGGCGCCATTGCCCCGCGTGGCGAGCGGGGCACGCTTATCGTCAGCCTGGATGCATTACTTCGTATGTCTTCGAACCCCTTCTTCCCCTACATGGTCGAAAGAATTGAAGAGGGAATTCGCGCCAGCGCAGCCGAAACGCCAATCAAGGCAGCAACGCCGCCGCCTTGATGCCTCGGTACCCGGGCACCGCCGTCAGGACGAGGCGCCAGTCGCAGGCGGTGCTGCAACGGATTCCACGTGGCCCGCGAGAGCGTGGCGAAGTGCCTGTTCCTTGGCGTCATCGAGGGAAGTCTGCAACACGACACCGCCATAGTGTTTGATCTGCTCGATCACCTTGTCCGCCGTCATTTCCTTGATAAGCACAAACAAGGCAGATTCACCTGGATGGATGCTTTCCGCGAGTTTCTTCATGAACGGGTCATTAATGCCGAAGTCCGTCATCGCACCACCCAGCGCGCCGCCCGCCGCGCCCAAAGCCGCTCCGAGAAGCGGATTCAGGAAAAGCACCCCGATCAGCAAACCCCAAAAGCTGCCCGAAACAGCACCCGACGCCGTTGTGTTGACGACCTGGTGCAAATGTATTTGGCCATCGGTGGATTTGGTGGCGATGACAGCATCCCCGAGTTTGATGATATATTCCCTCTGCAGCTCGAACAGGCGCGTTCGCACCTCTTCGGCCTTTTCTAAGGTCGGATAAACAATAACGACGAGATTGGACATTGGAAGTCTCCTTACTTTCATCTGGGCCGGATCACGGAGCACTATGCGCCGCCATCCAGGCTCCTACACGTCACCGATCCTTCGTGCGCAAGAAAAGCGTGATGCTCCAGTCTAGGTGGCTTACAAAGATCGGGAAGGACGGGGTTAATGCTGCCCTTGCCCGGAAATGCGGTTCATGATCGCCAGCAGGACTCCCGTAAGTACGAGCGTAATTTGAATTCCTAAGCTCCATTCGAGCTCACGATCGCTTGTCTGATCGATATTCATAAAACTCTCCAGCAAGTGGACGGCCGAAATAGCGACAATCGAAGTCAAGAGCTTAATCTTGAGATCTCCAAATCCGACATGACCCATCCAGGCTGGCTTGTATTTATGATCGTCGAGTTCGAAGCGCGATACGAAGTTCTCGTAACCACTGAACATCACGATCAGCATTAAGTTGGCTATTAAGGAGAAATCAATCAGAGACAAAACGACCGGAATTAGGTCATTGCCGGTGGAAAAGAGAGAGTATGTAACAAGCTTGACCATCTTCTGGCCAAACTTAATCAGCAACACGACCAAGCTGACGGCGAGACCGAGATAGAAGGGCGCCAGCAGCCAGCGGCTGGCGAAGATCGTCCGCTCCACCAAGCGCTCGGCGCGCCCGTGCGGTTTACTGGATACCGGACAGTTGTCCATCATATTCTCTTGAGGGCGTTTCATGCTCACAAGCACTTACGCGCTGTAGCTTTTGCCCCTGCGCGGCCAGAAGGTGATGACGAGCCCGACGAGAAGGACAGCGGCCAAGAGCAAAAAGAGCGCGGACTGTTTGAGCCAAGCGATCGCCGGCACAAAAAGTGCCATGGCGAGGCCGAGAAAGCATATTTCCAAGGATAAGAGATTGATTCCAGCAAGAAAAGTCCCGAGTGCGAGCAACATCAAAAGCACCAGGCTGTTTGCAGGCGCAGGCACCATCTTTTGAACGCCGGGCAACAACATAATATTCATAATGACCAGAAAAGTCGTCCAGTGAGCTGCTTGTGTCCACATCAGCCGAAAGCGAGATTTCCTGTCGTGAACGTTAGGCCACGCCGTGATGACGCAGACAACTCCGATCGCAATAGCCAAAAACTCCCAGAACCCCGAAATAGGTTGATGAGACATGTTGGTAAAGGCCACGCCAATAACCGCTAGCGTGAGCACCGCGATGTACGGTAGTTTCCGCCGCAAAAAGCTCGCTTTGCGGGGACGGTCCAGGGGATCGGCTGTATCTCGTGCCAGATTAGGTTCGCTCATCGGCAGTCCAATTCAGGGTAACGACCCATCCATAATCGCACGGACCCCATAACCGCCGCATTACGAAATGGCGGAAATAGTATGGGCTACACTACCGTTCGCTTGTCGCCGGTGTCAATTGCGATCTCAATGAAAAGCCGCAGTGCAACATCAGCGCTACTGCTTCCAGACTCAGCTGGTCTTTGCCAATTGTTTGTCGGAAGCAGTGCCAGATGTTGCCATGAGGTCTGCGATCCAACGCGTCGAGGGATTCTGTTCCCAGATCGTAAAAAGTGCGATTGTGACGGGGAGCCCGATAAAAGCCCCGGGCATACCCCATAGAAAATCCCAAATTAAAAACGCAACCAGCATTATCAAGGGTGAAATGGCAAGTGCGGTGCCTGTCAGCAACGGCTCCAAATAGTTGCCGATCGCAAATTGGATCAGGTATAAACTTCCGAAAATGAATGCCGCCATCTGCCAGGACTCGAATTGCGCGGTCGCGAAAATCACGGGAAGGATGACCGCCACGAGTGGGCCAACATAGGGAATGTAGTTCAACACAAACGAAATAACGCCCCATGCGATCGCGAGGTCGAGGCCTACCGCGAGTGTGAAGAGAAAGACCGCCACGCCCGTCGCGAAACTCGCGAGGGTACGAATGAGCATGTATTTCCGGATTTTCTCGGCGATTTGGCGGCTCGTTTCCAACAAGCTCCAGCCGCTTAATTTCGTGTCGAGCGCTGCGAGCTTGAGTCTAAAATCACCCATTTCAGCAAGACCGAACATCAAAAATAAAAGTACCATGAGAGCAAAGCCAAGAAAATAATTGACGTATCCCGCAACGGCCTGGAACACCCAAACGAAGGAAGACGGCTTCAGATTTTCTAAATCACCTGCAACGAGATCATGCTCTTCAAGCCATTGAGTTGTTCGCATGTACAGGGACTGGAAACGTTCCGTATTTGCCAAGCCCCAGGCAACAATATCACTAATACTCCAGACAATTGCCCATACGAGAATCGAGAGAAAAAGAAGCGTCAAAATAATAGTGAGGGTGAGCGCAACCGCCTTACGAAACCTGGCCTCGGCCGCCTTTTGGAAAGGCTCGACAAGAGCCAGGGCGAACAGCATGAACGCGATCGGCTCAAACACGATGCGACCAAAATAAAGAGCGGCGGAAACGAGAACCACGGCGAAAACGGCTGTAACAAAGCGATCTTGTCCAGCGCCGGTTACAATTGCTGCCTCATCGCTCATCGCCCTGTCGCCCTGTCTTTTTGATCTTCGGATGGAAGCGAGGTTTCGCTCCAAAGGATGCCCCGTCGCCGGACACGCGATCGTTACGTATGGGCTCGCCCGTTAGAGCACTATCATTGCACTTTTTTGTCATGATACCAAGCGGCATACGACGCCGCTGACATGATTAGCGTAAGAGTTGCCGGAGGAGCCGATCCGCGTTTGGATCGCAGCGTATTCTAGGTGCGATGCAACAGATGCGGTCTCATAAATTGAGGCTTCCGTGGTGAGGCTGCTTGGGATCGCTCGTTACGGTGCCTTGAACCTGATCGGTTTGCTCGACTGATTTGCGGCTATGGGCGATTAAGCCAGAACACGGCGTTGACTCGTAATTCGATCTCGATAGATAATAGTCGAGTCTAGATCTACCTGCCGGCGGGAGGTGCCGCGCGATATTTGAGATTAGGGGAGGTTGGATATGAGTGAAGAAATCAAATCGGAAATGATATCCCGCCGAAGGGCGTTTTCCCTTCTAGGACTAGCCGCATTATGCCTCGCAGTTCCGGCCACGATCCTAACGGTGTCAGATGCTGAGGCCCAGACGGTTGGGATGACGCGGCGTGCGGCGCGGCGCGCGGGCCGCCACATGCGACGTGAAGAGCGGCGCAGGCGCCGGCACGTGCGACGCGAGCATCGGCGGACCGGTCAGTAATAATCTTGGCGCCGCGCCCTTCGCCCGTGCAGGCGCGGATCAATTCGCGCTCGGCAAGCCCGCCGTGCACGGTCAGCATCAAGCGCCCGTGACGATAAGAATGGCCAACGTTGTCGCAATCTGTTTTGCGGCATTTCAATGGGGAGGATAAAAAATGCTGTCTCGACGCTCTCTTTTGGGATCTCTCGTAAAGAGTCTCTTTGCCGCCGGCGTTATTGCTGGACCCTTGGCAGCCGTCGTTGTGCCTTCGGAGGCCGACGCCCAGCCAACGCCGAGTCCCGGCCCTGATGGGGGGGTAGCTCTCCATCGAGGAGGAGGCGCGCGTCAACATTATCGGCGCAAGATGTCGGAAGGGCGCCGGAGGCGGCGCGCCGCGTGGCGTACGCGGAGACACACGTCACACTGATCTACTTTGGATCAGGGAAAGACGCACGACATCACCGGCGCCGCACATAACCCTCAGGCGCCGGCGTTTTAGTGTCCGTTGGGAGAGATATTGAGTCCTATGAATTACTTGTGATTCATAGGGGGTGGCCCGATTCGAAAGGGATCGCCCGTGTGGGCGGGGAGAATCGCGGGCAATAGGGCCGCGACGAGTTGCGACATCCGAGCCGATGTGACTGACTCCGAATGGGAGCTAGGTGAACCGCTCATTCGGGCGGGCAAATGCGGCGGTGGCAAGCGGACCGTGGCGATCCGTGAGGTGATGAACGGCTCGTTCACAATGCCAATTGTCGGCACCGGAACATCCTCTTTCCCTCAATATGAATATTTAGGCTCCGAATATCTTGGGCCGCGGTATTGACTCCCTCTCACCTGACCATATCCTTTTGCAATGGTAGCTTTGCTAGCTACCAAGGTTCGATTGGGAGGAAGAAAATGACACCAATTCATCGCCGTGCAATGTTGGGAGTTATGCTAGGTGGCGCGGCAGCCGCCACCATGGGAATAGCGGTGTTGACGCCGGGCCCAGCCGAATCCGCTCCATTAACAATAGCCGCGGGCCGTGCTGTGGAGACAGAAAATCCCGTCGAGAAAACGGTATGGGTGAGGCGCCGGGTGTGCTGGTGGCACAGGGGACGTCGAATTT